>JAEINW010000159.1 GCA_016342715.1 Salinivirgaceae bacterium
CCCTTTTCTTTGTAGGTTCTATTTCTTGGGGCGATGCCCCAAGCTAAACTATGCAAGGCTTTCAGCCTTAGTTTTTTATTAAAACCTATTTAGGTATTTATAAGGATAACCATATAAATTATCCTTATTTATCATGCATCGAAAATAATATATTTACAATTTCGTCGCATGTTGATTTATTGGCAAGTTTATTCTACTTGCTTGCGACGATTTTATGTGCCTAACTACATACCCAGTGCGATGCACTGGGCTAAAATAAATAAGACTTTCAGCCTTATTCCCCTTTAAACCTCAATATTAATCAAATTATATAAGCAGTTTACCTGTGCTGAATATTTTTAAAACAGCATCTTCAAAGGATGGAATATCATTTACTGTTTTTAGATTTGCATGAATGCTTGAACCATTTTCAAAGGCTTGAGAAAAATACGACCACATTTCTTTCATTTTACCTAAAAAACTTGAAGTGTATATGGTGGTTTCCATATATTCATTATGAATGTTAAAATAGAACTTTTTAAATAGCTCCACTTTTTCAGTATTTGAATAATCTATTCCATTTATCTGATTCGGTAAAAAGGGATTGATAAATGCACCCCGACCAATCATAAAGCCTTTTAAATTTATGAAACGCTGGTTTAAAGATTCCATATCCTCTTTTTTAAGAATATCACCATTGTAAATAACTGGCATTTTAAATTGAGAATAAATTTCACCAAAAGTCTGTTTATCAACAAGTCCTTCGTATTTTTGTATGGCCGTTCGTGGGTGAATGATTAATTCGTGAATAGGGTACTTGTTAAGTATTGGAATCAATGTTAAAATATCTTCATTACTTTCCATTCCCAAACGAATTTTAACTGATAATTTGGGTTTTAATTGCGAACAAATTTCATCTAATAAAGAAGCAATTTTTTCAGGGTATTGTAACAAACCTGCTCCCCGTATTTTCTTTGTAACCGTTGGAAAAGGGCAGCCCAAGTTCCAATTTACTTTTTTGTAACCCAAATCATAAAGCAGATTGGCATAATACACAAAGCCATCGGCATCGTTGCTTAAAAGTTGTGGAACAATGCTAATTTCATTAGCAAATAAATCGAATTGCTTTTGCAGGGTTTGAATTTTAATGGGCGATTTGCCATTTGCCGATAAATAGGGGGTCATCATTTCGCTAAAGCCACCAAATATTTGTTGGTGGGCATTCATAAAAATATATTCGGTTAAGCCCTGCATGGGAGCTAGTTGTAAAAATGCTGACATTTTATAACATTTTATTGGGTACAAGTTGCTAAGCAACTCTGCACAAAAATAGAAAATGAATTGAAATAATTGCTATTAAAAAACCCTGTTGGAATTCCAACAGGGTTTTATTCTATATTGTTTTGTTTATGTTAGAATTTGTAATTCACACCAATGGCAAAATCCATTAACGATTTTCCATAGGTTTCTTTGTAATTAATAGATTTTAATTCACCAGCTGTATTATAATAATTATAAACTTTATCCTCATTACCATCAGTGTACATAGTGAATAATGCTCCAAGGTCAATAGAAAGATTTTCATTTACATGTAATCGTCCTCCAAAACCAACGGTACTTGTTGAGTTGCTAAAGCTTAAATCGGTTTGGTATCCTTGTCCAACACCTGTTTGTCCATGCATATAACCGGCACTTAACGTAATTTTTTCACTTACATCGTATTCCATGCCTAGTGCTATTTCGTAAAGGTTTTTATCAACAAAAGCTTCTTTACCATTCCAATCGGCATTTTTATCAAAGTAATGAGTCCAAGAAGCGGATACTCTAAATTCGTCCATAATCTTGTATTCAATACCCAAAGCTAGAATAGCCGGGATATCACTTCTAAAAGTAGAGTCATTTTTAAACATGCCATTTGCATCTTTATCGGCATCGGCCTCGTTGGTAAGTTCTAGTTTGGTATTTAATTCGTACTTAATACCAATGTTTAATTTATCATTAATAGTAATATTTGCACCAAAAAATGGGGTAAAACCACGACCTGTTTGAGTAGCATCTACATCCATATCTGCAGTTTTAAGTGCGTTTTCTGTGGACAGTGCAGCACTTTGGTCGTAGCCTCCTTGAATTTGAGCAATCGTAAGGAGCGAATTTGAAGGAATTCCAAGTCCAGCTGCGAGTGCGTCTGCTTGTTCTTGTGTAAATGTTGGTATTCCTGCAACAGCTTGATCCAGAGTTAATCCTCCAGCACCATTAGTAATTAATGGTTGAATCTGTTCAGATGCTCCACTTGCTGCTGTTGCTAAATCAGTAAAAAATAACGGTGCAGAAACCATGTTTCCCATTCCATTTGCATTTAGTGGGTGCATAGGGTTTATCTGAATATTTTTCAAGTGCCCTTCGTAAACGTTTTTCGCAAAAACCATTCGTACCCCAGCACTTACTGAAATCATGTCGTTAATGGCATAACTTCCATTAACCTGAGCTCCCCAAAATACAGAACTTCCGTTAAAATATATATCAGCAGAATATTTATCCGTAAGAATGCCTTTTGAAGTTAAAGAACCTGGAATTAATGAAATCGGCATTTCAAAGGAAGGTAAA
The DNA here is from genome assembly GCA_016342715.1 of Salinivirgaceae bacterium. GTDB lineage: Bacteria > Bacteroidota > Bacteroidia > Bacteroidales > SZUA-534 > JAEINW01. The sequence continues at coordinate 2,584 of JAEINW010000159.1, forward strand.
CCCGTACTATATTCGGCTGAACCACCACCACCATTGGGGCCAAATCCAAAACCTAAAGCAAGTTTGTCTTTTTTATAAACGGCAAAAAATGAAGGAAATAAAGGAGCCGATACATCACCAATATAGCTGTTATCATTTAAAGTGCCAAAGTTATTTGTTACTGTTTTTTCCTGAAAAACCGTTTGATTGTTTAATGAAAAATGAAAGCCATCGTCCATACGTACTAACCCTGCTGGGTTAAAATAAACAGCATCAATTCCCGTCGAAGCATTTCTTGATAATAAGCGTACAAAGTGAGCACTTTGGTTAGAATTGGTAACAATACCACCAGCAAATAATTGACTGCACATTATAGCAGTAGCAAAAAAAGTAAAAATCCTTTTCATTCTAAATGTTGTTTTGGTTAATACAAAAACAAAGATATAATAAATTGTGTGTGTTCAAAACCTAGATCCCTAAATATCACCAGTGTAAAAAGTGTTCGAACAAATGCGTCAAATATTCTAAAAGCATAATAACGCATGTGTGATACTTTATGTTTCTGATTTTTAATTTATAGAGTAGCTAAGTTTATATGTACAAACGCAGCAATTACAAGAGTTTATTATATGTACAAATGCTGTCAGGAGCTACGCACGCTGACAGATTTGAGCTGACAAGATCCGAAGAACTTGTCAGCGTCTCTCTCACTAAATGAAATTAAGTAGTTAACTACTGACCTTCTATTCATTTATTTGTACACAAAAGGGTGTCCATACCAGAGACACCCTTAGTTTTGTAAAAAACTAAATATTTATTAAATTAATCCATGATCAATCATTGCATTGGCAACTTTTAAGAACCCAGCAACATTAGCGCCTTTTACGTAATCGACATAGCCGTCGGCACGTTTTCCATATTTTACGCAAGCTTCATGAATATTTTCCATTATGGTTGCTAATTTTTCATCTACTTCTTTAGGAGACCATTTAAACTTCATTGAGTTTTGTGTCATTTCTAAGCCAGAAACGGCAACTCCACCAGCATTAGCAGCTTTTCCAGGAATCATGCCTATTTTTTGTCCCAATAAATAATGTACTGCATCAGCTGTAACTGGCATGTTAGCTCCTTCAGCAACAACCAAAACACCATTTTTAACAAGCGCTTTAGCTGCTTCAATGTCAAGTTCGTTTTGTGTAGCACAAGGCAATGCAATATCGCATTTCACTTTCCAAACATCGTTTCTTTCGTCGCTATATTTTGCATTGTAACGCGATTCAAGATATTCTTTAATTCTTCCGCGTTCAACTTCTTTTATTAGTTTAATCACTTTCAAATCAATACCTTCTTCATCGACAATACAACCCGTTGAATCAGACATAGTAATAACTTTTCCGCCAAGTTCCATAACTTTTTCAGCAGCATAAATGGCAACATTTCCAGAACCAGATATAGCTACTGTTTTTCCTTTAAAGTCAGTTCCATGTTCTTTCAACCAGTGCTGTGTAATGTAAACAGTTCCATATCCGGTTGCTTGTTTACGAATCCAACTTCCGCCCCATTCAAGGCCTTTTCCGGTTAACACACCTTCAAAGCGGTTTACAATTCTCTTGTATTGTCCATAAAGGAATCCTATTTCACGTCCACCAACACCAATATCTCCAGCAGGAACATCAGTTTCTGGTCCAATATGACGATAAAGCTCTGTCATAAAGCTTTGACAGAAACGCATTACTTCATTATCAGACTTTCCTTTAGGATCGAAATTTGAGCCTCCCTTACCACCACCCATTGGTAGTGTAGTTAGCGCATTTTTAAAAACCTGTTCAAATCCTAAAAATTTAAAAGTACCTAAACTCACCTCTGGATGGAATCGTAACCCTCCTTTATAGGGTCCAATGGCACTGTTGAATTCAATTCTATAACCTTGGTTTACTTCAATATCTCCGTTATCTCGCATCCAAGGAATCCTAAACATTATAATTCTGTCGGGCATTACAATTCGCTCAATAATTTTGTGCGCTTCAAATTTTGGATTTTGATTATAAACTTCCTCAATTGATTCAAGGACTTCGGTTACTGCCTGATGGAATTCATCTTCGTTGGGCGTTTGTTTTTTTAATTGGGTTAAGAATTTAGTTGTATCCATAGTTGTGTTGTTTGGTTTAAGGTAATTTCGGAAATATGAGCAAAAACATTGACATAAATCATGATGTTAAACAACACTATGTTAAGCAATAAAAATACTTGCTAAAATCCAATGTGTAGTATATCAATTAAATGCAATGCTTTTGGGGGTCTTTATGTTTTTGCATTATTTCAGAAGGAAATTATTAAAAGCCTATTTTAAGAGCTATTTCGGCGTGTTTTAAAGTTTTTGGTATTTGGAATCATTTGTTAACATAGGCTTTGTTATTTCAGGTTAATGTATTAGATAATCAAAGCTTTAATTAATTTTTCATTTAGAAATATGATCATTAATTGATAAAAAGCTTTTAGTTATTGCAATAATTTTATTTTTGCCTATAAATAAATATTTATATAAAACAATGATAATTGCTTTAAGTACTATAAATACACTTGCGGTGTTTTTTTTAAGCCCTTAATAAAACTGAAGTAAGCGAAATTGATAACTATATCGTTCAATGATTAATTTGCTAGCTTTCAATGTTAACCCGCATTCTTCAAATTTCGTAATTATGATTAAAATGAGCTTTAACCCCGACTTAGGGTAACTCAATTTTCGATTATCAAAATTAAAGCTGAGCAAAGCGGTCTAGTGAGCAATAGAGAATAACTTTGTTGCTATCGGGGACAGAAATAATTTCATGAATTTTCAGAGTTAATATACTGACATTCAGTTATAAAAATGCAAGGTGAGTATTTTATAATTGTATTTGCTAAATAATAGCATGATTTACCACTTATTAAGCCATCATATCCGAATAAAAATTACTTTATGCCAATTATACATTGGTATAAAATTGAATTAATAATCTTTTTAAATTTGAATTAACAAAATAAAATAATTAAGCATCCTAAGATAAACGCTTGATTAGCCCTTAAAAAGTAATCGCCTGATTAGCCCTTGAAAAAACCCTTTTGAGAAACACCCTATTACTAACCTCCTCAAACCCCTCCGGAGGTTAGTTTCTTTTTGCCAAAATAAGTTTTAACAATTTATCGAATGTTACGGATAGTGAATACCGGAATGTTATGTTGTTCCTTAATTTTATTAACTATTTGTTGAGAGTTTTGTGGGTCGTTATTTTCAACTTGTATTATTATTCTATTCGTATTAATTTTCAACGATTTAGCTTCATTTAGTTCTTCAATTTTTATTATTTGATCGTTAAAAAGTGTTTTGTTATCATTCCCCAAATACAAATACTGATCAGTTGTTTTTCTAGTTAGCTTTTTCGCACCCTTACTTTCCATGGTTTTAAATTGGCTATACTCGTTAACACTAACATATTGATTTAAGGAATTTATAGCATTTCTGCCTTCAATAATATATTTTGTAGCAACGCCAAAACCAATGAGTATTAATACAGTGGCTGCATATCTAAAAAATGCACTGTGGCTTATTACTTTTGTTTGTTTTGAAACAAATTTGGGTTGATCTTGAAAATGTCTTGAAATATCGAACAATTTTTCAGCTTTATAACCTTCGATAGCCTGTTGGCAAAGCTCACAACTTTTTAAATGCTTTTCAAAATCAAGCTTTTCAGAAGTTGCCAATTCGTTTTTTAAATACTTTTCGTAAGTAAAAACAGAAGGACAGGTATTTATATTTTTTACATCAGGTATCATAACTTATTATTTTGCTCCATTAGTATCTGTAAATTTCTTTTGCCATTTTGAATGTAACTTTTTACTTTTTTAAGATCAAAGCCAGTAGCTTCTGCGATGTATTGGTAGCTTCTTTCTTCTAAATAGAACAATCGTATACACTCTTGTTGTTCTGGTTTTAATTTTGTGATTGCATATTCCAGCTGCTTAATTTGTTCTTCTTTCTTTTTTAAGAGATCAATTTCAAGCTCATTTTCCATAAAATTTTCATAAAAAGTATTTTCATGAGGTAAATCAAAACTTACTTTCTTTTGTTGAAACTTAATTTCCTTTAAACAATGATTTCGTGTAACCGTTAAAAGCCAACTTTTAAATTCATCAATTTCATATTTAATAAGTTGATCAAACAAATTGTTAAAAACATCGAGCAAAGCATCCTGAGCAGCATCGGTATCTTTTAAATATTTTAAAGCAACCCCAAAAACAATATGGTGATATCGCTCATATAATTCACCTACTGCACCGGTATCATTTTCAGCTTTAAATAAAGCTATTAATTCAATATCGCTAAGTGATGTGTACAAGCTTGAATGTTGCTTTTTTATTAATCTCATATGCTTTCTTTCAAAGAGAATTTAATTAAAATAATCCATAAAATTATATTCTGCTAATTAATTTGTTGAATTTATAAACAATAATTTACTTCTAAATATTTTATGGAATTGATTTTGCATGATGCTCTTATTGTAAAATAACTTCAAAAAACAAATATTATGGAAACAAAAAAAAGTAAAAAAGCAGACTTAAAAAACAAAAGTGGTTTATTTTTCCAAGTTGGCATAATTACGGCTTTGGGAATTGTTTTTGCAGCCTTTCAGTGGAGTGTTGAAGAAAAGATGAATCTTCCAGTATTAACATCAAATTTGAATGCAACTATTGAAGAAGTATTTGCACCGATTACCCGGCCAGAGGTTGAGGAACAAAAAAAGAAAGAAGCGCATGTTGTTGAGGTCATCACTATTGTTGATGATGATATTGAAATTGAAGTGGAGCTTGAAATTGAAGCCACCGACCGGGATATTCCTGTTACATTTATAGCAAATCGTGTGGAGGAAATTGAGGAAGAGGTAATTCCCTTTTATAAAGTTGAGCAAAAACCTGAATTTATTGGAGGAGAATCGGCACTTATTCGATTTTTAGCCAAGGAAACCAATTATCCACAAATTGCTATCGATAATGGCAGTCAAGGTCGTGTTCATGTTTCTTTTGTAATTGACGAACAGGGTAAAGTTACTGAAGTTGCTTTGTTACGAGGTGTTGATCCCTTACTTGATAAGGAAGCGCTACGAGTAGTTAAGAGCATGCCTAACTGGAAGCCTGGTAAACAAAGGAATAAAGCCATAAAGGTTAGATATCAGGTTCCAATTAATTTCCGCCTTAATTAATATCCTTAAAGGGTAGCTCTCACCAACCATTATTTTTCTGGTAAAAGCCAGCGTATTACTAGCATTAATTCTCTTTTAGCCTCTAGAATCACTTGAATTTCAATTGTGTGATAAGTGTATTGTATTATCTAAAATTTACAACTATGATAGCAAAAAAGAATCCAAAAATCGATTTAAATAAAAAGCGAACTATGTTTTTTCAAATAGGAATAATCACTTCGCTAAGTATTGTGTTTGCAGCCTTTCAGATTGGAGTGGAGCATAAAACAGGGTACAGTTTCGACTCTGAAGGGGCGATTCCAATTGAATCTATTATAATCCCCGTTACAAGGCAAGAGCTTCCAAAACCAGAAGCTCCCAAACTAAAAGCTGCAGTAGATTTGAAGATTGTAATAAATTCAACACCCGATGTAAAAGATGTGCCAATGGCTACAACGGAGGCTTTCCTCGACACGAAAGTTATTATTATTCCAATGCTTAACGAAGCACCCGATGCTGAAGAAATATTAGATGTTTTCCAATTGGAGGAACTCCCTGAATTTATGGGCGGAGAAAAGGAATTGTTGCGCTTTTTAGGAAAAGAAACTAAATACCCACAAATAGCTGTAGAGAATGGGATTCAAGGAAGAGTTTATATAGGTTTTGTGATTAATAAAAAAGGTGAAATAACAAATGTTACCGTGCTCCGAGGGACAGACCCATTGCTTGATAAAGAAGCTTTGAGGGTTGTAAAAAGCATGCCAAAATGGAAACCGGGAAAACAGTGTGGTAAGGCAGTAAATGTTCATTATAATGTTCCTATAAACTTTAGGTTGAATTAATTAGTTCAATTTATAGTTCTTGATTGAATTTCTTTCTATTTAAATTTTACCTTTGCAAAAATTTTAGAAGGATCATACGATGGGAAAAGAAAAGAAGTTATTTATTGAAACCTATGGATGCCAAATGAATGTGGCTGATAGTGAAGTAGTGGCAGCCATTTTAGCAACTAAAGATTATTCACTTACCGAAAAAGTTGAGGATGCTGATTTGGTTTTAATAAATACTTGCTCTATTCGTGAAAATGCAGAAACCAGGGTTTGGGGTAGGTTGGATGTTTTTCGTCAGCAAAAGAAAAGGAACAAAAAACTTTTGGTAGGTGTAATTGGGTGCATGGGAGAACGTGTAGGCGAAAAACTCTTTGAACACGATGTCGTAAATCTGGTGGCGGGTCCTGATGCCTATCTTGACTTACCTCTTTTAATAGATAAAGCTTTAGAAGGAAAAAAAGCTATAAACATAGATCTTTCTGAAACTGAAACCTATGATGGAATTTGTCCCACACGAATTGGATCAAACAATGTTTCAGGCTTTGTGAGTATTATGCGTGGTTGTAATAATTTTTGCACCTATTGCATTGTACCATATACCAGAGGGAGAGAACGTAGTAGAGATATAAACGACATCCTTCATGAGATTTCAAATTTAAAAGATCAGGGTTATAAGGAAATTACTCTATTAGGACAAAATGTAAATTCCTATCGTTTTATTAAAGATAAAAAAGAAACTCGTTTTCCAGAACTACTTGAAACAGTAGCAAAGGAATTTCCCGAGTTAAGAATACGGTTTACAACCAGTCATCCAAAAGATATGTTGGATGAAACATTAGAAGTAATTGCTAAATATGAAAATGTTTGCAAGCATATTCATTTACCAATGCAATCGGGTAGTTCAAGAATATTAACATTAATGAACCGTAAATATACACGAGAGTGGTATAGAGGTAGAATCGATGCTATACGAAAAATAATTCCTGAATGCTCCATAACTACAGATGTGTTTACTGGTTTCCATTCTGAAACCGAAGATGATCATAAAGACACATTATCCTTAATGGAATATGCAAAGTTTGATATGTCATATATGTTTAAATATTCAGAGCGACCTGGTACAAAAGCGGCCAAAACTTTGCCCGATAATATTCCTGAAGAAATAAAATCAAAGCGATTACAAGACGTTATTCATTTACACGTTACTCTCTCAGCTCAAAGCAATAAAAATGATATTGGAAAAGTATTTGAAGCTTTGACTGAAGGTACAAGCAAAAAATCAGATGAGATGCTATTTGGACGTACTTCTCAAAATAAAGTGGTAGTGTTTCCAAGAGCAAACTTTAAAGTGGGTGATGTTGTAAAAGTTAAAATTGTAGATTGCACATCGGCTACTTTAATTGGAGAATTGCTGTAATAATATTTTTGAATTTAATTGAGGAGTTTAATTTTAACAAACATAAACCGTAATAGAGGCAATATTTCAAAATAATAATAATAATAATCTAAGATTCTCCTCCTTTAAACTCAAGATTCAATTCTGCTTGTAAGGAGCTAATCTCTGAAAGCACTCTTTTTATTGTATCCTGATCAATTTTTGATAATTTCTGAATTTCAATAATATTATCAGGAACTTCATTGTCCAAAATTTGAAAAACTTGTTTTTTTATACGAAGCTGCATAGCAAAAGAATACATCTTTTCAATTTCATTTCTGCGCTGCTCTGAAATAATATTTCTATTTGCTAACTGATTTAAACGTGCAAAACTATTAGTCTCAAACGAATTGTAAAACAGTGAGTAAATTCTTAAGTATCCAATAATTGGCAACAATACTTTTTTTAAATTAATAAATCCATTCTCAATTTGCGGTTTGTAAGTTACAATTGAATTTGATAAATGATAAAAGAATAAACTATTATGCTCTGTCTCTTTATTTACATGGTTTCTCAATTCGTCAACAAGTTCTTTCTTCCCAAAAGCACAGCGAAAATCAAAAAATATACTACTATCTAAAACATTCTGCGGATCGGGTGATTTTGTCCATAGTGTAAAGTATTTTTTCCAGGAAGAAATTGACACACACCATTTTGGATTAACTGCCATTATATTTCCCTGGCAATTTTTGTATCCAATTAAATCTAAGTTATTGTTAATGTATTTTGCAAGCTTTAAAAAATAGGCTTGATGGTTTTCTTCTGAATCTTCAAAAACAATAGCGTTATCCTGATCGGTTTTCAATGTCTGTTCACTCCTACCCTCACTTCCCATAACCATAAATGCAAATTCACAAGGCGGATTACCCTCTTTATCAATAGCTAATTCAATTACTTTTTCGCTAATGGCATCGGCAACCGAAGTTATTATTCTATTAATGTTTTGCACATTGTCGCCGCTCGAAATTAAAGAATTCACCATTATTGGCAATCGATTATAAATAGATCGTAATTCATCAATTTGATAACTACCTTTAATTTCCTGAACTAAATAAGTTAATGCATTTCGCTGCATCTCCAAACAGTCCTGATTACTTATTGAGCCCAAATAATTCCCATCTGAATCTTTAACCAATAAATGCGATACCTTTTGCTTTTTGAAGAGCAAAATAGCTTCGTACAACAAGGCACTTGCCGAAATAGACGCCACCGGAGCGCTCATAAATTGAGCAACATTTTCATTCAAATCAATTCCTTTTGCCGCAATTCTATTTTTTATATCCGAATCATTTAAAGCTCCAATTATGCTTTCTCCGTTCGTAATAAATATGGCTTTGTGATTCATCTTTGACATTAAACAAGCCGCATCTTTAATGGTAAAAGCTAAGGTACATGTTAATAATTCCTTTGTAAATATTTTTATGGGTTGATTCATTAATTGCAAGGAGGTTTGCAGCTCCTCGCTTAGTTTTGTTGCTCCTTTTTCCAGTTGCTTTTGTTTGCTTACATCTTTTGCAATTACAATAATCCCGTCTTTTCCAGAATAATCAATTTTCGAAATAGAAATTACAATCTCTTTCATTACTTTATTGGCACAAATAATTTTGGTTTCAATGGCAACTGATTTGTTTGGGTCAGAAAATTTTTCACTAATATCGTCCCATTTAGTTTCAAAAATATCATTAAATGGCAAGCCAATAATAGTATCCATTGGACAAGTTAGCATTTTTGCAAACTTCATATTTGCAAAAATAACTTTTCCATCAACCAACATTAATGTACCTTCGGTTGAAGCCTCAACCAAACCTTTATATTTTTGGCGCGATAACCATAAATCATTTTCGGCTTTTCTTCTTTTGTTTTCAATAGACAAGCTTTGCTTAATCACATAACACAGGGTTAGTATAATGATGAAAATAATAATGGTGGAAACTACAAAAAGCCGTCGCTTTAAATATTTAATTTCAGCTTGAACATCTTCTAAATAAATTCCTGTACCAATAATCCACTGCCAGGGTTCAAAACCTTTTACATATGATAATTTGGGAACTATTCGTGTAGTGTCATCCTTCCATTGCCAATAATATTCAATAAAACCTTCGCCCTGTTTTTCTACTAAATTTGAGGCATCGGTAAATAAGTTTTTCTCATGAGAATCTTTATAATTCTTAAGGTCTTGATTATTTAGCTCTTTGCGATAAGGATGCATAATCATTCTTGGTTCTTTATCAATTATCCAAAAATAATCTTTTCGCTCCGGTCCATATCTCATTTGTTCAATTTGCTTTGCCGATGCTATTTGTGCTTCTTCAAGGGAAATTTCGCCTTTTATAAATAATAAATTATGTTCCTGAAAAACACTCCAAGCCGAATTGGTA
>JAEINW010000160.1 GCA_016342715.1 Salinivirgaceae bacterium
AAAATAAACCATTAAAAATGTCCACTTGAACAACTTCAGTCTCAAAAACCATTAATTTTGTCTATTATACCGTTTTATAGCTAGATAAATAGTTCTGAACTAAATTATTATATTCTTTTTTTAAATCCTTAAGTTGCTCATATTGAGGATTTAAATTATAATTACCTATACTTTTTATTGGCAAAAGACCTAAGGAGGTTCCTGTTAAAAATGCGGCATCTATATTTTTTATGTTTTGATTAGCCAACGATTTTATTTTTAGCTCAATGCCTAAATTTTCAATGGATTTAACTATATATTTTCTAGTAACTCCCTGTAAAATTACCTTATCGGGTGCTGTAAATAATTGGTTTTTATAAAAATAGAAAAAATTACTCCGGCTGCCTTCTGTAATATTTTGCTGATTATTCATTAATAAAACTTCAAAGCAATTGTGGGTATTTAAATATTCGTTTGCTTTTAAGCGAGTTTTACTGGGTTTAATTTTAATTGTTGGCCTTTCTCTTTCGGCAGCTATTACGTCCACCAAAACACCTTCTAAATAGCTTAATGGCTCTGGATATTTGTGTGGAATAAACCCCAAATAACACAAAACTTTATTAGTTTCGTTTTTTGAGACACGAATTTCGATATTTCCAAAAAACTTTTGATTGGCCTCACAAATAGAGGCAATCTTGGTTTTAAAATTTTGTAAAGAATAAATACTAGTTTCAAAATCAATATTTTGCAGCGAATTGAATAGTCTTTCAACATGGTCTTCAATAAATAATGGAATACCCCCAATAATGCGAATTATTTCATAAACTGAAATAATATTTTCAGGAGTTGGAAGTTCACTTTCAACTTTACGTAATTCATTATCAGTAAAATAATATGAATCTATGAATTCCAGTTTCATTAATTAAGTCTTGATTTAATTGTAGCAACTATTTCTTGATTAGATCGGACAACTTCGCGCCAAGTCATATTTTTTGTGCGAAGCAATTTATTAACCCGATATTTTGCAAAAGTTTTTTTAACCCAAACATAATAAGTAAAACTAAAATACCCGAAGAATGGAAATGCTACAAAAACGCTTAATGCCAGGTAGAATGGTTTAATGAAAACCAACAATAGGATTAAATAAATTAGATAAAATATTGTAAATGAAAATATTGAGATACTAAATCGAACAGAACTTAAGAACTGTGGATCTTTAATATTTTTTGATAAGTAAACCGGTAGATAAAAGGGTGCAATATTCGGTATAAAACCAAATATAAAGAATGGCAATAGAATAAGTTGCAAGAGACTGTTAAACAAGTTACCAATAATTGAATATTTTGATTTATTTAAAGTCCAATATCTTAAATTCAATTTATTAATTCCTTTATTTACCTGTATTGCCTTTTCCGATAACTCATTGAATTTATTAGCATCAGATTGTTTTATTTCAATTATTTTATCAGCAATAAGCTGAGATTTTTCAACAATACTTAAATGATCAGAATTGATTTCTTTATTATATACTAAATTGTTAATGCATAAATCCTTTATTATTTCAATTTCTTGGTAATTATCTACATCATTAATATGAAGCATGTTTGAAATCATGCGTTCGCTCAATTCTTGAGTAAGGGCATTCATCCCCTTTTGATTATTCTCTAAAAAAATATCTTTAAATTTCGAAATGGCAAATGGCTCTCCAAATTTCACCAAAACATTGCTTCCAAAATTTATATAATTCGTATAATCTAATCCAACCGGAACTACTTGAACATCTAACTCAAAATTATTTCGTTCTTCGGCTTGAAAAGCAATTCTTGCCAAGCCTTTTTTCAATACACGAAGTCTACGCTGGCCGAAATGGCTTCCTTCTGGTAAAATAGCTAAATATTTATTATTTTCTAAAACACGAATAGTTTCTTCAAAAACAGCATTATTGTTTTGAAGATTTTTAATGCCATCGCGTATTCTAAAAATAGGAAGCAATTTAAAAAAACGTAATATTTTTGCAATAGCTGGTTTTTTAAAAATGTCAGCTCTTGTCATAAAAATAGGCTGTCCCTTCATTGCAGCTCTTGCAGTTAAAGCATCCATCAAGGCATTCTGATGGTTAATTGCAAAAATTACTGGTTTATTTTTAGGAATATTTTTTTTACCTACAATTGTGAATCTTTTATAAAAAGCAAATAGAAAAATATTTGCGTATCTCTGTGCTAAGCCATTTCCAAAGCTAAATTTATATATTGGTTTTTTCATTTATGAAATTTATTTTGAATATACGGGTTTTAATGACCAAAGAGTAGCTATTGACAATCCGGCAACAATATGCCAAATGCCCCAAAGAGCTGCTATAAAGGCCATTCCACCTATTCCGTTAAACAAATTGGGATTAAATATTAATACCAAAGCTAAACCAGAATTTTGTATTCCGGTTTCAATGGTTATCGTTCTAACATCTCGTTTTTTAAGCTTAAATATTTTTGATAAGCTAAAGCCAGTACATAAAGCTATTGCATTATGAATTAATACAATAAGAAAAATATAATGCACATAATTAATAAAATGGTTAAAGTTTGAGGCCAATGCAGCTATCACATATCCCGAAAATATTATTAGGGATAATATTTTAATGGGTTTTCGAATTATTGCTGTGATTTTAGGAAACTGTTTGGCAAATAACATTCCTATTATTAAGGGTATTCCAAGTAATAAAATCATGGTTTTCATCATTTCCCATGCATCTATTTCAACCGGAATAACCAAGTTGGATGCTCTATTATAAAACCGCGCATACATTCCTCCCCAAAAAGCAAAATTCAAGGGAGTCATTATTATTGCAGAAAAATCGGCAATGGCAGTTAAACTTACCGATAATTCGGTGTTTCCTTTGGCATGTGCTGTCATAAAGTTTGAAATATTCCCTCCGGGACATGCAGCAACTAATATCATTCCCAAAGCAACTCCAGGGGTTGGATTAATCAGTATTACTAAAAGAAAGGTAAAAAATGGCATTATTATGAATTGAGCCAAGACTCCAATTATGGTAGCTTTTGGACGAAGAAGAACATGTTTAAACCGAAGAATTTTTAAATCTAATGCTACTCCAAACATTATAAAAGCAAGAGTAAGATTTAATAATTTCAAACTATCAGAGCTAAAATTTAAACGTATTTCATCTAAAACTTCGAGTCCTCCAAACATATCTTGAAAAAAATTTAATAAATGTAACCTTTTACATTTCTTTACCTAGCCGTGAAAATACTACTTTTCTTTAATTTAGCAATAATTATGTGGCTTGAACACTTATTTAGCAAGGAATAGCAAATAAATCGTATTCATCAGCATCTATTATTTTAACGTTCATATAATTGCCAATCATTAATTTCTTCTTCGATGTAATTAATACTTCATCATCAACTTCTGGTGAATCAAATTCTGTTCTACCAATATAATAGTCTCCTTCTCGCCTATCAATTAACACCTTATACTCTTTGCTTATTTTGGCTTCGTTCAATTCATAGGATATTTGCGACTGAATATCCATAATTTCAGCAGCTCGTTGTTCTTTTATTTCATCTGAAATTTCGTCGGTATAATTAGCATATGAGAAAGTATCTTCTTCATGAGAATATGGAAAAACACCCAATCTTTCAAAGCGAATATCTTTAACAAAGAGCTTTAATTCTTCAAAATCTTGTTCTGTTTCTCCCGGATGTCCAACTAAAAGTGTTGTTCTTAAAGTTATGTCTGGAACTTGTTTTCTAAATTCTTCAATTAATTTATAAGTATCCGCTTTATTTACATTTCTGCGCATTTTTGTTAGCATATTATCACTAATATGTTGAAATGCAATATCCATGTAATTACAAATGTTTTTGTGTTTGTTTATTACAGGCAGAATATCCATCGGGAAATTAGCAGGATAGGTGTAATGAATTCGCAACCATTTTAAGCCTTGTAATGCAGCCAATTGATCCATAAGTGGAGCCAACATTTGTTTTTTATAAATATCGAGACCATAATATGATAAATCTTGTGCAATAAGAATTATTTCCTTAACCCCTTGATTAATTAAAGATTTGGCTTCAAAAATTATTTCTTCGATAGGTCGTGAAATATGGTTACCAGTAATATTTGGAATAACACAGTAAGAACAAGTTCTATTGCAACCTTCTGATATTTTTAGGTAGGCATAATGGCTTGGAGTAGTAATGATCCTGCTAGGATTTATAGGAGAAAATTCCTTAGCTTTTAAATAATCGAGCATTTTACCCAACTCAAATTTTCCGAACCAGGCATCAACTTCAGGGATTTCTTTCTCCAATTCATCCTTATACCTTTCTGACAAACAGCCAAAAACGATAAGTTTTTCAATAGCTCCATCTTCTCTAGCTTCAGAAAAACTTAAAATAGTATCAATCGATTCTTCTTTGGCATCGCCAATAAAACCACAGGTATTAATGATAATAATGTTGTGATTGTTACTAGCAGATTCATGATCGACAGAAAATCCATTTTCAACCAATTGTTTCATTAAAACTTCAGAGTCTACTCTGTTTTTTGAGCAACCCAAAGTAAATACATTAACTTTCTTTCCCATAATAACTTTAGATAACAAAAAAAATGCGGTTCTGTTTGAACCGCTATACCTTAATTAAAAAGTGAATCAACGAATTCATTTCGATTAAACACTTGCAAATCTTCAATCCCTTCACCAATTCCAATATATTTTACTGGTATTTTAAACTGATCAGATATTCCAATAACCACGCCTCCTTTGGCTGTACCATCAAGTTTTGTTAGTGCAAGAGAAGTAACTTCAGTAGCTTTGGTAAATTGTTTGGCTTGTTCAAAGGCATTTTGGCCGGTAGAACCATCTAAAACCAATAATACTTCGTGAGGTGCTTCAGGTATAAGCTTTTGCATTACATTTTTAACTTTCGACAATTCATTCATCAAGTTAATCTTGTTATGCAAACGACCAGCCGTATCGATTAAAACCACATCGGCTTTATTTTTGATAGCCGATGCTAAAGTATCATAGGCAACCGAAGCCGGATCGGAACCCATTTTTTGTTTAACAATAGGTACATCAGCGCGTTGAGCCCATACCTCTAATTGATCGATGGCAGCAGCTCTAAAAGTATCACCAGCTCCTATATATACCGATTTGCCGGCTTTTTTAAATTGATATGCCAGTTTACCAATAGTAGTGGTTTTACCTACCCCATTAACACCAACCACCATAATAATATAGGGCAAATTATTTTTTGTTTCCGGAACAATAAACTCATCAACATCTGTTGTATTATTTTCCAGAAGTAGTTTTTCAATTTCCTCTTTTAGAAGTATATTTAATTCAGAAGTACCAAGATATTTATCTTCAGAAACCCGTTTTTGAATTCTTTCAATAATACGAATGGTAGTATCTACCCCAACATCAGAAGAAATAAGAACTTCTTCTAAATTATCCAATACATCATCATCAACAGTAGTTTTTCCAACAACGACTCTAGAAAGCTTTTTAAATACACTCTCTTTGGTTTTGGATAATCCTTTGTCGAGTTTTTCCTTTTTATTACTAGAAAAAATACCCATAGCTAATTGAAATTTAGGGTTTAAATTAAATAAAAAGGTTCTTATAACAAAAAAAGCTTTCCCCATAGTAGAAGAAAGCTTTTCTTGTTTAACAAACCAATATCTTATTTCTTAAAAAAATCTTTAATGTGATCGGCATTCACAACTTCTTCTTTAAACTGGTATGCTCCAGTTTTAGGTGATTTTTCCATTTTAATTACCTTAGTAAAAACCTTGGCATCACCTGATTTTAGCGTAGCAACAACCTTCTTAGCCATATTCTAAATTATTTAATTTCTTTATGTACTGTCATTTTCTTAAGAATAGAATTGTATTTTTTCAATTCCATTCTTTCAGGAGTGTTTTTCTTGTTCTTTTTAGTAATATACCTTGAAGTACCAGGCATTCCGCTTTCCTTATGTTCGGTACATTCTAAAATTACCTGAACCCTATTTCCTTTTGCCTTTTTAGCCATTTTCTAGAACTTTTTAGTATTGACGAATAAAGCCTTTTTCTTTAGCTTGTTTCAATACGTTGTTTAAACCGTTTTTATTTATATTACGCATTCCTGCTGCTGATACTTTTAAAGTAACCCAGCGATCTTCTTCAGGTAAGTAAAACTTTTTTGTAAACAAGTTCGGGTAGAACTTTCTCTTTGTTTTCAAGTGCGAGTGACTAACATTGTTACCCACCATCATTTTTTTTCCTGTTACTTGGCAAATTCTTGACATCACTATATCGTTTAAATTCTCTATCTCAAATTTCGGTTCGCAAAATACGTGTTTTTTATTCAATAAATCAAACAATTCTGCCTTTTTTTATTAAAAAAGATTCGTTTTTTTTTTTGAAAACATTTTTTATAATTAAAAATGATGTCATTTTTACATCTAACAGACTCATGTTAATAGTTTGAATATTAATCATTTAAAATCTCAAGTCGCAATAAATTCAAAGCAGCCATTGAACTCCTTTGTATGTTAATATCTCTTCTATTTCCAAAATTAAAAAGCTTTGAAATTGTTCTTTTTGGTCCAGAAATTGCAATCCAAACCGTTCCAATGGGTTTATTTTCAGTTCCACCGTCAGGTCCGGCAATACCAGATGTTGCAATTGAATAATCTGTATTGAATATTTTTTTTGCTCCGGCAGCCATTTTTTCAACAACTTCGTGACTAACTGCACCATGTTTTTCTATATCCTCTTTAGAAACTAGCAACACTTTTTCTTTTATTTCGTTCGAATATGCTACGGTTGAACCCTTATAATATTCAGAACTTCCGGGTATTGAAGTTAACAAATGGGCAATCATACCGCCAGTACAACTTTCTGCTGTTGATAGTGTTTTCTTCTTGTTTTTAAGCAACATACCTACTTCTATCTCAAGTAATGATTCCTCTAAAGAAAAAATATATTCTGGAATAATATCAAGCAATTTGTTTACTTCTGTTCTTATTTTTTCTTTATTTTTTAATAAATCCGATCCTTTTATTCCCAATCGAAGTTTAATAATTCCTGGCGAAGGTAGATATGCGATAGATATATTTTCAGATAGTTGTTTTTGCCAATTTTTTAGTTTTAATGCCAATCCTGATTCACCATAACCTGCAATCATTATCGATTGATAGTAATTAAAAGCTAATTCAAAAAACTTTTTAATCTCAGGAATTGCCTCATTTTTAAAAATATATTTCATTTCAAAGGGAACACCTGGTAAACTTATGGTAATTCTTCCTTGGTTCTCAAACCACATTCCAGGGGCTGTCCCCTGCTTATTTCTTAATAATTTTGCTCCTTTAGGGAATAAAGCTTGCTCTTTGTTAAGAATATTCATTGTGGAATTCAATGAATTAATAACAGCACAAACATCTTCAAAAACTTGCGGATTGTGTTCTAAGGTGAAATTAAAATATTCTGAAAGAACTAATTTCGTAATATCATCGCTAGTTGGACCTAAACCGCCTGTAATTATTCGCAAATTGGCAGATTCAGAATTTTCTAAGGCTTTTATTATATCATTCTTAGTATCTGAAATTGCAGAAATCTTTTGAACCGAGAAACCTAAAATTGTCAATTCAGAAGCTAACCAATTTGAGTTAGTATCGAGGGTTTGCCCTATTAATATTTCATCGCCAATGGCAATAATTTCAGCTATCATCATATAAAACTAATAAGCATTATCTTGCCAACTCTTGTTCTTTTTATACTTTAAGTCTTGTAAAACAGAAGCTTTTACACCTATTGTAAAATTATAGCTTTGATTTCGACCAAATGGAATCAAATTCAATGTAGCCACCCAACAGTGCAGGTCTCTGTGTAAGTTAAAACTGGTATAGGTAAAATCTTTAGCTTTAAAATCCCATCCAGAACTAAAACTAATCTTCCATTTGCTAGTAAGTTTTACATCACCTGAAAAACCAAGTGTTTGCGTTACTGTCGATTCCAAATTTGGTTTTCTATAGTTTAATGAGTAACGGAGACTAACATTCCAAGGTATATCAAAATAATCGTAATCATATAAATTACTTTCCCGGTTCAATCCACCCAATTCATCAATATTGCCATTTCTACTATCATTATTCAATCCTGGCTTATCTTGACCTGAATTTTCGTTTGCATCTTTATCTGTTCCAAACAAATCGTTCGAATTAAAACTTAAACTAGTAGAAGCTGAAGCACTTGTCAAGCGAAAAGGTTCTCCTGGGTTATGATTCAAATTATATTCATTAATTTTTGTTCCAGCGGAGTCTAATGCATAAAAATCACCAGACGCTGACATATTAATAGAAAGTAATTTAAATAAAGTAGTTCTTGCACTCATAGCTAAAGGATTCCAATTAAATTCATCGGCCAGCATGTTATAAGAGGTGCTAAAACTTAATGATTCCAATAACTTTATTTTTGTTTCTCCACTAACCGTATCCTTTTTATTGGCAACTTTCATTTCAACATTATTATTCAGTGAAAAGCTAACGCTACCATTTTTACCTTGAGTTGATGGAGGATTTAAATTCTTTGAATATGGAGAATATCTTGTTCCTTCATATTCATTATCAATGTAACCACCGTTTTTTTCATACTTAAAATCAGGAGCCCATCCCAATGAAACTGAAGGTGTGGCAACATGTCTTATGGCTTTTAACCATTTACTTTTATATTGATACATGCCATAAACGGTTGTTCCAAGAGAAAGGCCAGTTTTATAGTTATATATATTATAAATGCCTTTTTCTTCTTTATCAATAATCGTGTCATTACCTTCAGCGTTAACTACTTGATCTTTAATATTTCGTTTAAAATAGGTATTTGAACTAAAGTTAAAACTTGGTTCCAAATTAAAATATTTAAGCACTTTTATTGATGTTGACACTGGAATGGCATGTTTAATTCCATTTTTCATATAATCAGTCATTTCATCAGTAAACATAAGTGAGTCGGGAACTGCTTCAAAGGTATTTCTAAAATCACCTGAGTAACGAAGTCCAATATTCTCATACCATTGAGTTTTACCAACTGCCACTTGCCGTTTAAAAGGAAATATTTTATTCATGGTAAATGTCATTTGCGGTGCAGATAGGTTAACCTGTTTCTTTTGATTATTTTGGTTATGATTGGCATTCATTGACATACTAAAAGGAGTATTTGCAAATGTTTTTCGATATGAAATACTCGAACTTATGGTATTTGACAAATATTCATCCGTTGTTTTTGAATTGTATCTGCTATCTTCCATTGTAGCATAATTCACGTTTGCGCTAAAATTACTATTGGGCCTTGCTTTAGGATCTTGAGCATGTGTCCATTTAATACTGTACTGATTACTAGTACCATAATCGCTTAAACCTGGTTCACTTGAAACAACTTTTGAATAATTTATATTAACATTGCCACTAAATTTATATCGGAGTTTATATTTAGATTGAGCGCCAACCAGCCAAGATCCTTTTGAGTAAACGTCTCCTTTTAATGTAAGATCCATATAATCATTTAGTGCAAAATAATACCCCCCTTGTCGCAAAAAGAAACCACGATTATTCTCTTCTCCAAAGGTTGGAATAATAAATCCCGAAGCAGCCTCTTTAGTTGTAGGAAAATAACCAAAGGGAACCATTAATGGATACAATGGAATATCTGCAATAACCAAATATGAAAAACTTGCAACAATGGCTTTACCCGGAATAACCTTTCCTCTGGATAGTTTTAAGTAAAAATGCGGATGCTCTAAATCACAGGTAGTATATTTTCCCCTATTTAAGCTAATCTGGTTATTTGGATCCTTTTTTGTTTGTTCACTATGCAAAAAGCCGTCTTCTTGCTCGGTATATAATCCTTTAATGAATCCTTTTTGATTCTTTACATTGTAAGTAATTTGTTTTGCATGCATGGTTTCGCTGCCCTGTGTAAAAACAGGTTGACCGCCAATTTTTCCTAAACTATCTTTTACACCCTCGGCATATAAAATATTTCGCTCCATATCTACTTCAATATATGCAGCAGTTAATTCAATATCTTCATATACTATTTTGGCATTTCCAAATAGATAAACTTTTTTTCCATCTATTGAATAAATGGTTGAATCATCGGCATTATAATCAACTTTAGAACTAAAAACATTCGCTTTTTTCTTCTTTTTAGGCACAGAATCCGAAGATAAGCTTGAATTATAATTAAAACTATTGTAATCGTTTCCTTCAATAATTAAGGTATCCATTAAGGAATTTGACAAGGTATCAATACCATGATTGATATTGATAGTATCATTATTAACTTCATTATTTTCAATTATTTGGGAATAACCTACTAAATAATTAGTTAAATGTATGATAATTGCTATTGCGAGGCTTTTTGTTTTCAAATCTGATATAATATGCTATTTTTGTACAATATATAAACGTCTCAAAAAAAGGCGTGTCAAAACTAATGAATTTTTAAAGCTTTCTAATACATGATGAAAAAAATTCTTTTAGTTCTAATAATATTAGTTGGTATTGTAAATATTCAAGTAAAAGGAACTAGCCAAAAAAGACAAAAAATTGTTGTTATTGATGCCGGACATGGTGGCAAAGATACTGGAGCAACTGGTAAAAAAGCAAAAGAAAAAGACATTGTTTTAGCCATTTCATTAAAAGTTGGTAAATTTATTCAAGATAATATGCCTGACGTAAAGGTAATTTATACTCGCGAAACTGATGTGTTTATACCCTTACGCGAGCGAGCAATGATTGCAAACAATAATAATGCCGATCTTTTTATTTCCATTCATGCCAATGCGAATAAAAGTCACAAACCCTTCGGTACTGAAACTTTTGCCATGGGCTTACATAAAACACAAGGTAATCTTGATGTAGCAAAAAAGGAAAATAGTGTAATTGTATTTGAGGAGGATTATAGCACAAAGTATGAAGGTTTCGATCCTTCATCAGCAGAATCGTATATTATTTTTTCGTTAATGCAAAACACATATTTGCAGCAAAGTTTATCATTTGCATCATATGTTCAGGAGCAATTTACAGAGCGAGCAAAAAGAAAAGACAGAGGGGTTAAACAAGCTGGTTTTTTAGTTTTGTGGAATACTTCAATGCCAAGCGTTTTGGTTGAGACCGGTTTTATTTCAAATGAGGATGAGGAAAAATATCTAATGTCAAATCAAGGACAAGATTATTTAGCATCAGCCATATATAGAGCTGTCAGAAAATATATAGCAGAAAAGATGTTCACTAATTTCGGTTCATCTGACACATCAAACATTAAGAATTCTGGTGAAAGTTATGATAAAGAGGGTGTTACAAATATTAATGCGCAAAATAAAATAGTTTTTAGAGTTCAAGTAGCATCGTCATCAAACGCAATTACAAAAAATCATTCGGTTTTTAAAAATTATACTTCTATTTTTGAATATCAAGAAAACAACATGTATAAATATTCATTAGGAGAATACCAAGATTACGAAGAAGTGAAAAAATTTGCTAACTCTGTGAAAAAAGATTTTCCTGGTGCATTTGTTGTAGCTTTTAAAAATGATAATAAAATAACGATAAAGGAAGCCTTACATAAAAAATAATTATTGTGAATAAGTCTGCATATATTAAAATAGGTGCTATCATTGGAATATCTCTTGCTGCATTTATTTGGGGAATGAATTTCTTAAAAGGCAAAGGAACTTTTAATAACGATGATACTTTCTACGTAGTTTATGAAAGAATTGATGGGCTTGAAGTTGCTAATCCAGTATTAATAAATGGGTTTAAGGTTGGGCAAGTAAGCGATATTTATTTCTTGCCTGATACATCGGGGAGATTAGTCGTTGAGCTTTTAGTTAAAAAAGAAAATAAAGTTCCACAGAAATCAGTAGCACGAATTTTTAGTTCCGATTTAATGGGCACCAAAGCAATCGATCTATTATTTAGTGAGGAAAAAACACTTCATCACTCAGGAGATACTTTAATAGCTGACTTTGAAGGAAGTTTGCAGGAAATGGTCAGTGTACAAATGCTTCCTTTAAAGAATAAAGCAGAAAGCTTACTCAGCGAAATGGAAGAAGCAATTAAAATTGTTAAAAAAATATTTAGCGATGAAAACCAAGTTAAAATTATCGGAAGTATTGATAATATTAGAGCCACCTTTGCTAATTTGCAAAGTTCTTCATCTACTCTTGACTCTGTAGTTACTGAAGGTAAAAGTAAAATGGAATTAATTTTAAGTAATGTAGAATCAATTTCAACAAACCTTGAAAAAAACAACCTATTAATTTCAAATACTATTCAAAATTTTTCTAACATAAGTGATTCTGTTGCAAAAGTTAATTTAACGCAAGTCTTAAATCAAACCGCA
>JAEINW010000161.1 GCA_016342715.1 Salinivirgaceae bacterium
CTTCAGCTTGCACCCTTTTCTTTGTAGGTTCTATTTCTTGGGGCGATGCCCCAAGCTAAACTATGCAAGACTTTCAGCCTAGTTTTTTTTATTAATATCTATTTAGGTATTTATAAGGATAACCATAATATTTTTTTACTAAAACCTGTCAAAATTTAATAAAGTCGTAAAACACAAGCTTAACACTTTATTAACACCAATAAATTAAACATATTTCTATATTTGCAATCTTACTTAAAAGAATGAAACGATTAAAAAAATACATAGTAAATTTTACTACTCTTGTTTTGGCAATAGTTGTATTATTGAGTACCAGTGGTTTTAAAATCTATTCGCATCATTGCAATACTAGCAATACTCACAATTATTCCATTATAATTCCAGCTGAAAATTGTAGCCATCATAATGAAAAAACTCAGGCAAAAAGCTGTTGTGTGGTGGCTGAAGAGCAAGCAGCTGTTTCTCATTGCGAAAATTCTGCAGAAAAAAAACCTTGTTGTACTAACATCGAACAAATTGTAAAACTAGATACTAAAAGTTTGTTAAATCATTCCACACCCACTCTTAAAATTGTTGAGTTGGAATTTAGCACCAATCATTTTATTGTTACTAATCAAAATATAATAAACACTAACAAAAAAACAAACTCTTACTCAAATCGTAAGTCTCCTCCACCCTATTCGGTACCCGAATACCTTTCCCTCATTCAGGTTTATATCATTTGATTCCATTTTAAATTCTTGCTTTTGTAGATATTTTCTACACAATTAAACAAAAATTTAGTTTGAACTATATAAGTGTATCTGAAATTAATCGTTAAAACAACTCAAGGCACTTTGGTCACTCTAAACTCTAGTCACTTCTAATTTTAATCAAATGAGAAACATAACAATATTAATACTTTGTACATTAATAACCTTTACTGTAAATGCCAAAAACATTGAAGGTTGGGTGTACGATGCAAAAGATACATCGGCACCTCTGGTAGGTGTAAATATCTATTGGTCAGGGACCATCAACGGAACCATAAGCAATGCCAATGGATATTTCAAATTAACACAACAAAACAAAAATAGCACACTTGTTTTTAGCTATGTTGGCTATCAAACCGATTCCATATTGATAAATGATAAATCGTCGCTAACCATTTATCTTAAAACCGGAACTGATTTGAATGAAGTAACCATTACAGAACGTGTAAATGCGCACAGTATTTCAAAAATTAATCCCATATTAACTCAGAATATTTCAAATAAAGAACTCAACAAATTTGCATGTTGCAATTTGTCTGAGAGTTTTGAAACCAATGCTTCTATTGATGTTTCATACGCCGATGCGGTGTCAGGAATTAAACAAATAAAAATGTTAGGTCTTTCAGGTAGATATTCTCAATTATTATTCGAGAATATTCCCATCATCAGAGGAGCGGAAACAGCCTTTGGATTGGATTACATTCCAGGAACCTGGATGGAAAGCATACAAGTTTCAAAAGGAACGTCGGCAGTAAAAAATGGTTACGAAAGCATTACCGGGCAGATAAATATTAATTATCAGCATTCTGAAAATAATGAAAAACTACATTATTATGTTTACGGAAACCAAGACGGCAAAGTAGAATCGAATGCTGGAATCACCTTCAATTTAAACGACAAATGGGGAACTACCCTATTGATTCATGGTGGTTCGAATGCCCGTAAATTAGACATAAACAACGATGGTTTTTTAGACAAACCGATAACCTATTCTGGCAACTTTTTAAATCGTTGGAATTACCGATCTAAAAAAGTAGAAGCTCGCTTTGGAGTATCATATTTAACTGAAACGCGAAAAGGTGGACAAACAAATTTTGATCATTCCAAGAATCAATCAGAACAAACACCCTATGGAATTGGCATTGATGTTCAACGTTTAAATGCTTTTTCTAAAATTGGTTTTCTATTAAGTCGCCCCAATACCAGTATTGGCTGGATAGCATCAGCTAATTATTTTCAGCGTGAATCGTTTTACGGAAATCAAACCTTAGATGTTGACCAATACAATGCTTACACGAATCTTATTTTTCAATCGTACATTGGATCTTCCAAACATACTTATAATACTGGATTCAGCTTAAATTACGATTCCAACGAAGAATTATTCAATAAAAACAATGTTGGTTTTGAGGAGTTGGTTCCCGGAGTATTTTTTGAATACAACTTTATTCCATCGGAACAATTTTCGCTACTATTGGGTGTAAGAAACGACTATTCAACACTTCATGGTAATTTTATCACCCCACGAGCGCATTTAAAATACAGTTTTCCAGCATATATAACTTTGCGTGGATCTGTTGGAAAAGGATATAGAACAGCATCTATAGTAAGTGAAAACACACAATTTTTAGCAAGTTCGCGTAAGTTTTATATCGAAGATAACACCATTCAGGAAGAAGCATGGAATTATGGATTAAGTATGAATAGTGAAATTCCTATAGGTTCCAAAGATGCCACCTTAACCATAGAATTATTTAGAACCGATTTTAAAAATCAATTAATTGTTGATTTGGAACAAAATTCAAATGAAGTTCACTTTTATAATTTAGATGGAGATTCCTATGCACATAGTCTACAAATTGAAGCTTTTTATGAACTCTTTAAGCGTTTTGAATTAACCACTGGATTTAGATGGAACAATGTTAAGGCTACCTATGGAAGCACACTTAAAAAGGTTCCATTTGTAAGTAATTATAAGGGTATGATATCGGGTCAATACCGAAGCAATTTGGATAAATGGCAATTCGATGCAACCCTTCAGTTTCATGGTTCACAACGATTGCCAATACTAAATAATACCTTGAGTGAACTCAACGATAAAAGCTCTGATGAATATATTACAATGATAGCTCAGGTAACAAAAAATTACCGTAACTGGAGTTTTTATGTTGGAGCCGAAAACTTAACAAATTTTATTCAAGAAAATGCCATTATCGATCCTGAAAATCCGTTTGGCGAAACCTTTGATGCCAGCCAAATTTGGGGACCTTTATACGGCCGTATGTTTTATGTAGGAATTAAATACAATTTAGATAAAAGATTTTAAAGAGAATTAAGAACAAAAAAATATAAAAAATAGCATTATGAAAAACATGACAAAAATTTTAATCATTGCATTAATTGCAACAACATCAACGACAAGCTTCTCACAAAATAAAGAAGTTAAAAAAGTAATGTATGAATGCGATATTGATTGCATAAGTTGCAAGGAAAATATTATGAAAAATATTCCCTACGAAAAAGGAATTAAAAACATAAGCATTGATTTAGATCAAAAGCTTGTAACTGTTGATTTTAAAGAAGGGAAAAACACTTCGGAAGGCATCCGAAAAGCGATTGAAAAACTAGGCTACAGTTCAATCATATTGGGCACTGCAAATACATTTTCAGTAAACGGAAACTGTGGAATGTGTAAGGAAAAAATTGAAGCTGCTGCAATAGCGGTAAATGGAGTTTCAAAAGCATCGTGGAATATTGATCAAAAAATGCTTACAGTTGCTTATGATGAAACTAAAATAAATATTGATAGCATACAAAAAGCTATTGCTAATGTAGGCTACGATACTGATATCTATAAAGCAAGCGATGATGTGTACAATAAATTACCCAGTTGCTGTAAATACGATAGGTAAGAAAGCTAAGTTCATAATTAACACTATCCATATTTACCAGCGGCAGTCATAAAGAGTAGGTGATCTGTAAAAATAATACCTAAGTTGAGCGATTTGAATAAAATGAAAAGCGCTATACTTAGAGTTAACCCCGACCTAGAAATTGTTGGTTTTCACAATTTGAGTGAAATGAAAAATTTGAAAACCTTACAATAACTCAGTCGATTGAGCAGAATAGCGATAGCTAATCGCTCAATTTGGGTAATAGTTAATTGAAATTAGAGAATAATAAAAGAAGGTAGATTACACGAATTCTTAACGGTTAAATCTTGAGCAAAGCGCATTCATAGCCTGCCCCGACTTTATCGGGGAACGCCTTTAAAATATATTTTTGTGAGTAATTCTTATTCAATATTTACAACATGAATTGAAATAAAAGTATCGTTAATGAAAGCTAACTGCATAAAGCAAGTTTAAAGAGTTTTGACCATTAATCAGATAATAAAATCCCAGCATGATAAATTCACGTTGGGATTCGTTATATTTGAGAAATATTATTCAAGCCCCACTTATGAAAATCAGAGATTATTGGAACAAAATATATGCACAAAAAAATGATAACGAAGTAAGTTGGTATCAATCCAATCCAGAAACATCTGTTGCTCTTGTACAAAAATACACAAATAATAAAACAGGAAATATTATTGATATAGGCAGTGGAAATTCAGAATTCTCAAAGTCACTTTTCGCTTTAGGATATAAGAGTTTATCTATGCTCGATATTTCTGAAGAAGCCATTGAACGAAGCCGGGCAAAATTAATGAAATGCAGAGGGATTCATGATTTTTATACTACTAATATACTTGATTTTAAAACCAGCTCAAAATATAACATATGGCACGATAGAGCTGTATTTCATTATTTAATCAATGCCGATGATATTTTAAAATATGTGTCTATTGCATCAAAAGCCATTGAAAAAAATGGATATTTGATAATTTCGACCTATTCGCTTTCAGAACCTGAAAAATGCAATGGATTAAGTGTTAATAGATATAGTGCTAAATTGTTATCTGAAATTTTTCAAAAAAACTTCGATTTGGTGGAATCTTTTGAAGAAAACCACAATACTCCAATGAATACAAAACAAAACTTTGTTTGGACTGTTTTTCGTACA
The DNA here is from genome assembly GCA_016342715.1 of Salinivirgaceae bacterium. GTDB lineage: Bacteria > Bacteroidota > Bacteroidia > Bacteroidales > SZUA-534 > JAEINW01. The sequence continues at coordinate 4,821 of JAEINW010000161.1, forward strand.
AAATAAACAATGAGCGAATTCTGGAACGCAAAATATAATAGGGAAGACTTTCTATATGGGACTGAAGCTAGCCAATTTATTAAAGAACAATTAGAAAAACTTGCGTCGGGTAAAATTCTTTTCCCGGCTGAAGGTGAAGGACGTAATGCAGTTTATGCCGCCACCAAAGGTTGGGATGTAACTGCTTTTGACCCTAGCTCTGTTGGACAACAAAAAGCTATAAAACTTGCCAATAGCAAAAATGTATTTATTAGCTATTTATTACGAGGCTATGAAAATGTCGATTTTGCAAATGAAACATTCAATGCCATTGGTTTATCATTTTCACACATGCCCCCTGATTTAAGAAAGCAAATGCATGCAAAATATATCCAATGGCTAAAACCTGATGGAACTATTATTCTTGAATTATTCTCAAAAGAACAATTAAATTATTCCTCTGGTGGACCTAAAAATATAGATATGCTTCTCTCCCAACCCGAATTGGAAGAGGATTTTAAAAGCTTATCGGAACTTAACATTACTGTTGAAATCACAGAATTAAATGAAGGTTCGGGCCACCAAGGCAATGCTTCAGTTATACGACTGATTGGAAAGAAATAGTACTTTCAACTATTTCTTTTTCTTTAGATAGTAAACAACTGCTCCTAAAACACCACCTACACCACCTGAAATAAAGATGTTTTGTTTAATACTTTGAATCCCGCTAAGCTTCCGGCCAAATTCCCCTATGCTACCGCCAGTATTACCAAACAAAGCATTTACACTTAAATATTCCCCAGCTATTTTGCCAAAGTATAAATAGCCAATAATTAAGCCCAGAATTCCGAATAACAAAATAAATACCGATAGTTTTTTCATAATTGTAAATTTATTAATACGTTTTATTTTTTAATAGTCATTGTTTTTAGCTCTAATAAAAGTCCTACTAACTTTTCATGTGGGTTTTCCTCGTCAAACATATGATAATATTCATCGTTATTCCAAGTAGTAAAGGTTAATTGAGAATATCGCGCACCATCTGTTGATCTTTTATTAGTTGGCGATTCCAATTCAAATATTTTAGAAAGTTTCATGTTAGGAACTTTTAACAAGGCAGTTTCCCATTTATCAACAGATATTCCCTTGGAAATATAATTCCCAGAATCTGGATTACTTTTAGTGTATGAGTTAATAAATAGACTATCCTTAGTAAGGATAATTTCCTCAGTAAAACCAGTTCTTAGTGTGGTGCTCGAAAATGCTATTTTTGTTATATCATTTATTGATTGTCCATAGGAACTATAGCTAATAAACACTGCAAATAGTACTATTAATTTTTTCATATATCTAATATAACATCAATCTCGGTAAGAGACTTATAAATATCATATAAAATTATCCAAAGCTTGTTTCATGTGAAAGAAATCATTTTCACAGTTAATTAATTTATGTGTACAAATGCTGTCAGGTGCTACACACGCTGACAGATTTGACCTGACAAAGTCCGAAGGTCTAGCATCTCTCTCTCGAAATAAAATTAAGTAGTTAACTATTCAGTTCGATATAAGAATAATACTAAACAGATGAGATAAAGACACTTTATTATTTTAGACATCAAAGTATCAAGATATAAGTATCAAGATTCAAGTCAAAATAATCTTTTTCTTGATACTTAGAGCTTAATACTTACTACTTTTTAAAAAGCACTCAGCAAACGTCTGGCAAATAAAAGTTTAAGCAAAGCGTTATGTCGAACTCAGCTTATTAAATTTACTAATAAAGGTTTGACTCATTTATATTTAAATATTGGTAATTATTTATGCGCTTTACCATGAAGATATACCTTGTAATTTGATGTTTGATATTTGTAATTTTCTTTTTTTCTTGACCGTATCACTTTATAAACAGACACTATTTAAAGTAAGCAAATCTAAAGGGTTTAGGCTAATAAAATTCCGCTAACTAACTAAACTACTGTTTAGTATATAAGTAATCGATTACTATAAAGAACTTGACTTTTATTTATTAATGTTGTAATTTACCATGAGATTATAAATTTCAATTTAATATTACATTGCATTTCTATACCAATGATGCGAGCTAATTAACTTATATAAAAATTCAATTATCAATATATATAACATTTTACACAATCTTTTAATTAGCTACTTTTAATATTAATCAAATTAAAAATTATCATTATGGAAGGAACAATTGGCGAAGTTAAAATTTTTGCTGGCAACTTTGCCCCAAGAAATTGGGCATATTGCGAAGGGCAGCTAATGCCTATTTCTCAGTACACAACGTTGTATAGTCTTATTAATACCTATTATGGTGGCGATGGTGTTACAAATTTTAAATTACCTGACCTCAGGGGTAGAGTTCCTGTTGGTGTTGGAGGTGGTCCAGGTATGACGCCTATTGCTCTTGGACAAATGTGGGGACAACAATACCACACTTTGTCTATACATGAAATGCCACAGCACACCCATACTGCTCAGGCAACTGCTTCAGGTGCAAGTGTAGGAGGTACTGCTACTGCTGTGATGAATGTTAATACTGAAGAATGTGAAGAGAGATCTCCAGATAATCGTGTTCTTGGTCCATCGTCTAGCAGTGATATGTATCAAGATACAGCTACAGATGGAAAAACATTAAAGAGTGATGCAATTACTGTTGATACATCAGGTTTAACTGTTGACGTTTCGGGATTGAGTGTTGCAGTTAACCCTGCAGGGGGTAGTCAGACATTTTCAATTATGCAACCTTATGTAGGAATGCATTGGATTATTTGCCTTGATGGCACATATCCACAACGTAACTAATATATTAACGCTTTAAAATTTATCATTATGGAAGGAACAATAGGTGAAGTAAAAATTTTTGCAGGCAACTTTGCCCCAAGAACATGGGCATATTGCGAAGGACAGCTAATGGATGTTTCTCAGCATACAAGCTTGTTTAGTGTTTTAAGTAATATATATGGTGGCGATGGCAGAACAAATTTTAAATTGCCTGACCTCAGGGGTAGAGTTCCTGTAGGTGTTGGAACCGGTTCTGGATTAACACCTATTACTCTTGGACAATTGGGGGGTACACAAAACCACATTTTGTCTACAAATGAAATGCCGCAGCACACCCATACTGCGCAGGCAACTGCTTCAAGTGTAAGTGTAGGAGGTACTGCTACTGCTGTGATGAATGTTAGTACTGAAGAATGTGAAGAGAGATCTCCAGATAATCGTGTTCTTGGTCCATCGTCTAGCAGTGATATGTATCAAGATACAGCTACAGCTGGAAAAACATTAAAGAGTGATGCAATTACTGTTGATACATCAGCGTTAACAGTTGATGTATCGGGATTGAGTGTTGCAGTTAACCCTGCAGGGGGTAGTCAGACATTTTCAATAATGCAGCCTTATTTAGGAATGCATTGGATTATTTGTCTGGATGGTCTTTACCCGTCACGTAGCTAAGCTACTTGTTAATTTCAATATCTGATGGAAGTCCCACACCCATGAGATATTGAAATTATTATTTAATTGCTTTTAAATTTGACAATTGAGTTAAAACATAAAATTATTTCTGCTATATCGCCAGAAGTATATTTATCTCTTTTCTTGGTTTATCTCAATACTAAAATCTAATAATCTTAAATCTAATTTCATCACAATGAAGATCGGTTTATTATTGCCATTTTCTAAGTTTTACCCATACATAGGAAGCGATTTATACAATTGCCTAAAGTATGTACTGGGTGATTCACATAACTATGTTATAAAAGACACTCATTTGGCACTACCAAAGGAAAATCAAAACGCATTGAAAGAACTGATTCTTTATGAAAATGTCGATTTGATAGTTGGCTTTGTGGGATATAAATCATTAACAACAATCAGCCCCCTTATTCAACAAACAAAAACGCCAATAATTCTTTGCAATGCAGGTGAGCACCCAATATTGAAAGCTGATGTCAATCCATATATTGTTCACTGTTCTCTCGACATGTTTAATTCAATCTATTTGGCTTGTAAATGGGCTTTTCAAAATTTAGGCCAAAACTATTCCAGATTGGTATCATTCTTCGATGCCGGATTTCCGGTTTCATTTGCTACAGAAGAGGCTGCAAAAAAGTATGGTGGAGAAATTATGAAAACGGTTGTTTCACACAAAAACGAACAAGACGATTTGAAATCAAACATCGATTTAGTTGAAAAGGAGAAAAATAGCTTCGTTTTTACAGCTTATCAAGGATTCGAAGCATTTGAGGTAATGAAATATCTCTCCGAAACAAAATCAATTAATAGCATTCCTTTAGTGTCGTCTCCATTTTTTACCGAACCGGAGATTTTGCATGCCAATGTATCCAATCCAATATACACGGTAAAATCATGGGGAAGTGAGCACAATGATGCATACAAGTTGTTGAAAAAGTATTTTAGCAAAGAGCTGAATCGCACTCCATCATTTTCAGGCTTACTTGGATACGAAGTCGCTTTAATTATAAAACGCATTATTGCGAAAAATTGGGCTCGTAATGAGGAGATTGTTCCAAAACTAAGCGATTTTAAAATTGAATCTCCCAGAGGAAATTTGTTATTTAATCAACACTCGAATAGCTTTAATCTTGATTATCATCTATATAAATACGAAGAAATTAAAAGTGGCGGAATAAAAACCGCTACTCCAGTTGAAACCATAATCCCAACAGAATCAGATTGGGAAATATTAAACAATTTCAAAGAAGAATTGCCGGGCTGGCAAAACACCTATTTATGCACTTAAATATGAAAACACTGGTATTTTGCAATAACATTCAATCGGCTCAGATTATTTTTGAACTAATCAGGAGGAGGTTGTTCTCCGGACTTGTTGTTCCTTCGTCCAATAAAGAACTGATTCAGGAAATTGCTGATTCCGGCTACCTTGAACCGGGCAAATTATTTACTCCAAATCTTAAAGACGATAATGAGTTAATTGACATTTTACAAAAAGTACAAGCCGATGTTTGTCTGGTTATCACATTTCCAAAAATATTTTCTCAGGAAATTCTTGATATCCCAAGATTAGGCTTTTACAACTTCCATTATGGTTTATTACCAAAATACCGTAGTGCCGACCCTATTTTTTGGCAAATTAAAAACCAGGAGAAATTAGCTGGCGTTACGGTGTTGAAAATGAATGGCTCGATTGATGGAGGTCCAATTTTGCTTGAGGATAAATTCCCAATAGAACCATACGATACTTATGCGATGCTGTTGCACAAAAGCGTCGTAGCAAGCTGTCAAATACTTAATCAGCTTGTTGATTTGCTGCTATCTGAAAAAATTAAAACCAAACAACAAGAATTAAAAGGCTCTAAATATCTTCCAAAACCTACATTGAAAGATGTAACTATTGATTGGAAAAATATGACCATGAGCGAGATTGTAGCAACTGTAAATGCAGGAAATCCTTGGAATCGTGGCGCTATTGCAGAATACGAAGGTGAAAAAATTAGAATTGTGCAGGTATCACCTGCCAAATATAATAAGGACTTACCCGATGACCCGGGTAAAATTATACTTGCTAATCAACAATATGGAGTATTTGTTGTTTGTAAAAACAGAGAGCTGATTCGAATAGAAACAATCCATTCAGCTTTAGGATACCATTCAGGTGGTATGATTTTAACCACTGGAATTACGGAAGGAAACTTTATCACATAAAATATAAGAAAACTAAAAATATACAGCTATGAAATTAAAAACACTTAATGAAACACATTGGTTTTATAGATGCGGAAAAATAAAAGGTTTTGCTGCTCTTTTAACCCTAATTTTTGCATTTTCTACAAACCTTGTTTTTAGCCAGACTACGCTTCAAACCGTAGATTTTGAAACGGCTTCGAACTATACTGCTAGTCCAGCGGAATCTAACGCAAACACTAGTGATCCGGATTATTGGATTCGAACAAATGGTACGACTCCTGCTATTTATGCAACTAATGGCTTTACAACTTCGAATGGATCTTACTTTTTTGCCGCAGAAGATTTGGATAATGTGGCAGCAGGTGCATATACAGTTACTTGTGATGCCATATCAGTAAATGGATATTCTGATCTTACAATTAAATTATTAGTAGGATCTCGTTCCGGAGCAAGTATTGAAGGTGAAGAATATATAAAAGTTCAATACAACATGGATGCCGCAGGATGGGTAACACGAGCACAATTTATTGGAAATCAACTTTCCCCTTTTGTAGATTACTATGAGGATGCAAATGCAGATGGCACTGTAGATGGTCCTGCGTTAACTGGAACTTTGTCGGAATTTACCTATACAATACCTGCTACTGGTTCATCTTTACAGGTACGAATTGAGGTTTATAATGGTGGAGGAGAAGAGATTGCATTTGATTATATAAGGGTATTGGGTACGGCTTCAGCTACTGCCCCAACCGTAACAACAAATGCGGCATCATCAATAAGCACCACAACTGCTACACTAAACGGCACTGTTAATGCTAATAGCGCAAGCACATCTGTTACTTTTGAATATGGATTGACTACAAGCTATGGAAGTTCTGTGACAGCAGATCAAAGTCCTGTAACGGGAACTTCAGATACACCGGTAAGCGCAGCTATAAGTAGTTTAAATTCGAATACAACATATCATTATCGTGTTGTTGGTGTTAATAGTGAGGGTTTAGTGAATGGCGATGATGAATTTTTTACAAGCTCAACACCAACTGTGGCGTTTAATTCAACAAGTTCTAGCGGATTGGAATTGGTAAGTAGCGCAGACTTACAGATTGATCTTTCAGCTCTTAGCGGATTGGACGTAAGCGTTGATTATACTGTAACAGGAACAGCAACAGGTGGCGGAATTGACTATGCTTTAGACAATGGTACGCTAACAATTAGCGCTTTAGATGCAAATGACAATATCACTATTGCAGGTATCGTTGATGATTTATTGGATGAGAATAACGAAACGGTAATTGTAACTTTATCAAATCCTACAAATGCCACTCTTGGAACAAATACTGTTCATACCTACACTATTACCGATAATGATGCAACTCCAACAGTAACATTTACTGCTGCATCTCAATCAAGTGCGAATGAAACAGGTACAATGACTATTACCGCACAATTATCGACTGCCAGTGGTCAAGATGTTACTATTCCATTTTCAATAAATGGTTCAAGCACAGCCACTGGAGGTGGAACAGATTATTCTATTACAGCAAGTCCATTAAATATATCTGCTGGAAATACAAGCGCAGATATTACAATTACAATTGCCACAGATGCGATAGATGAAAATAATGAAACCGTAATAGTCGATATGGGTACACCAACAAATGCTACTCAGGGTGCTACAACAAGTCATACGGCAACAATAACAGATGATGACGATGCACCTACAGTTACATTTACTGCTGCATCTCAATCAAGTGCGAATGAAACAGGTACAATGATCATTACAGCACAGTTATCAACTGCCAGTGGTCAAGATGTTACTATTCCATTTTCAATAAATGGTTCAAGCACAGCCACTGGAGGTGGAACAGATTA
>JAEINW010000162.1 GCA_016342715.1 Salinivirgaceae bacterium
GAGGGTGATGAATTTATATTTGGAACGCAAACTTTAATCGAAGCAGGCGAATACAATGAGACCTTTGCATCAGTAACAGGTTGTGATTCTATTGTTACTTTGACATTAACTGTTAACTCGGTTGATAATAGCGTTTTGCAAGATGGTGCTGTTTTAACAGCTAATACCATTGATGCTGCTTATCAATGGGCAACTTGTGATGTTGAACTTACTGAAATAGAAGGAGAAACTAATCAAACCTTTACTGCTACTACAAATGGCGATTATGCTGTAATTATTACCGAGAATAGTTGTATTGACACTTCGATATGTTATACCATTACAGGTATTGGCATATTAGAAAACTCGTTTAATGATGCGTTTTATCTGTATCCCAATCCAACCAATGGGAACTTAACTATTGATACTAAAGTAGCTTACAGCAAAATACAAGTACGTGCATTTAATGTATCTGGTCAACAGGTTTATATTCATGAATTTGAAAACAAACAGTTGTTAAAAGTGAACCTTAATGATTTAACAAAAGGTATCTATACTATCAAATTAAATACAGAAAGTCAAATAGCAGTATATCGAATTATAAAAGAATAATGTTCTAATGCACGTGAATGAATACCCTTCTTCCTTTTTGGTTGAAGGGTTTTTTGTAATTTATGATAGTTTACTTATTATGTAGCCTCCAAAATTAAACGAATAAGCTATATTTGTGTAAATTTTAAATCCATAAATAAAATGAAACAACTAACAAAATTATCTTCTGTAGCCATAGGACTTTTTGCAATAGTCCTATTTTCATCTTGTTCAAGTCATTCAAAAAAAGATAGTGATACTGATGATTCAGTTTTAACAGAAATTAAAAAAGATCAAATAGCTGAAAATGTTAAAGAATTTGTTTATCCCTTACCAACCGCTTTTGAAGTTTCTGAAATGTTGAATCGCATTGGAGCCTCTTTTATTTTTTCTTTATCAAATCCTGCCGAAAATGTAAGTAAATATTTTACCGAAAAAAGCAAAGCTTTGAATTTGGGTATTATGGGCGCCGATTTAAGTTATGCTACCACCTATAAGCAAAAGCAAATAGCCATGGATTATATGAAAGCAACCAATAAATTAATTGATGAATTGGGATTTGCCAGTGCCATTGATTCCGATTTGCCAGAGAAAATAGAAATGGTGGAAAATGATAAAGATCAAATGGTTAAATTGATTACAAAAACTTTTTACGACACTTATGAATACTTAAATAAAAATGGTCGTGGTTCAGTTTCTGTAATGATAGTTGCAGGTAGTTGGATTGAAGCTTTGTATATAAGTACTCACATTTCAGAAGATACTTATAATAATGTAGAAATGATAAAAATTATTATGGAGCAAAGAGAATCATTAAATAAACTTATGGGTTTAATTAACGATCATAAATCATTTTCCGATGTGGATTCTTTAGGAATAACACTTAAACCACTTCATGAGGTATTTAATAGTTTAGAAGATGGCGGAATTACACAGCAACAAATGGAAGCTATTAGCACTGAAGTTGCAAAAGTTCGTGCTGAAATGGTCAAATAGTATCATCTAAAATAGTATTTTTAAGGGCGATTTGATTTTCAAGTCGCCTTTGTTTTTAATATTAAAACCAAATAGTATGAGTGAATTGTTGTTAGATGCACTGATGCAACTTTTAGCCCTTTTGACAGATTATAATAAAGAACAAGAAAGTAATTTGGCACATACTAGAATTAAGGATTATCTGGAAAGACAATATAATAGTGATTTGGCCGAGCAATATTTGCAACGATATACCTCTTATTTAAATTCCTATCATGGGGTTGATTTTTTGCATAAAGACGAACAAGCTGATGGCAAAACAGATAGTAATTACAATCAAATTTTGGACATCTGCGAAAAGCTGAATCACGAAATGGAAGTCGAGCCCAAGGTTCTATTGTTTGTTGAGTTGATTGAATTTTTAAATAGAGAAGCCGAAATTGGCGCATCGGAAAAACTAATGATTGATGTGTTGGCTCAACACCTTAAAATTGATTCAAAAGATTATAATTTACTTAAAACGTTTATTCTAGGTAACCCGGTTGATATTTCAGACCCCTCATTTTTATTACTAATTAGTGGCGATAAAAAGCATGACAATCAAGAATATAAACACATATATAATGAGAAGCAGCAAGTAGTTATTTGGATTTTAAAAATAAATTCTATTGATACCCTAATTTTTAAATATGCGGGCGGCAGAAACCTTTATTTGAACGGGAATAAATTAAAGCAAAATAAAATCTATGTTTTTGCATCGGGGTCGGTTATAAAAACCTCCATAATTGCACCAATATATTACACAAAAGTAAATGAAGTTTTTATTGAGCGAAAAGATAAGTTGCGAATAATTTATCGAGCCATTGATGTGGAACATAAATTTAATCCGAAATTAATTGGGGTTCATAAATTTAGCTTAATTGGCAGAGGCGGTCAATTAATTGGAATATTGGGTGGAAGTGGAACCGGCAAGTCTACACTATTAAATGTTTTAAATGGGAATTTAAAAACCAGCAATGGCATGATTACCATTAATGGTTTTGATATTAAAAATGAAAAAGAAAATTTAGAAGGAGTAATTGGTTATGTGCCTCAGGAAGATCTTTTAATTGAAGAACTTACAGTTTACGAAAATTTATATTTTAATGCGCGTCTGTGCTTTAGTGAGTTGGCTAAAAATGATTTGTCAGAATTGGTAAATAGTGCATTGGAAGATTTTGATTTGGTTGAAGCAGAAAATCTTGTAGTGGGCAGCTCGCTTAAAAAAACCTTGAGTGGTGGGCAACGAAAACGATTAAACATTGCATTGGAGCTAATACGTAAACCAAGAATTTTGTTTGTTGATGAGCCTACCTCTGGCCTTAGTTCCATGGACTCTGAGAAGGTTATGATGCTGTTAAAAAGACAAACCTTAAATGATAAATTGGTTATTGTTAACATACATCAACCGGCTTCTGATATATTTAAATTATTCGATAAATTATTAATACTTGATAAGGGGGGACGGGTTATTTATAACGGAAATCCGATGGATGCCATTGTGTATTTTAAAAAGATGGCCTCTTATGTGAATCCCGAAGAAAGCGAATGTCATACTTGTGGGAATGTAAAAGCTGAGCAGCCTTTACGAATTGTTGAGGAACGAAAAGTCACTTATGAAGGAAAACTAAAACGAGAACGTAAAATAACTCCGCAAAAATGGTACGAGCATTATCGAAATAATTTTGAGGATAAGTTTAAATGGAAAGAGCAATTGGGAGGAAAAAAAGAGGACTTGCCCCCAAATTTATTTAGTATACCCAAAAGAATTGAACAGTTTAAAATTTATTTATTTCGCGATGCTTTATCAAAACTAAAAGATAAACAATACTTATTTATTAATTTAATTGAAGGTCCGGCGCTAGCAGTTATTTTAGGTTTTTTTACTAAATATATAGTAAATGCCAAGATTGGAGGGAGCTATATGTTTTCAGAGAATGTGAATTTACCCTCCTACTTATTTATGTGTGTTATTGTGGCTCTTTTTTTAGGATTAAATATTAGTGCCGAAGAAATTATTAAAGATAAAAAACTATTAAAAAGAGAATCGTTTTTGAATTTGTCGCGCTTTAGTTATTTAACAGCTAAGGTGTTGGTGCTGTTTTGTATATCGGCCATACAAACATTTACCTTTGTTATTATTGGCAATTCGATACTCGAAATTCAAGGACTAAACTTTAGTTATTGGCTGATACTTTTTAGTGTTTCGTGTTTTGCGAATATGCTGGGTTTAAATATAAGTAGCGGCTTAAATTCTGTGGTTTCTATATACATTTCAATACCATTAATATTAGTTCCGCAAATGCTGTTTAGTGGCGTAATTGTTGAATTTGATAAATTGCATAGTTCCATTTCAAATGATGAATACGTGCCTTTTATTGGCGATATTATGACCTCTCGATGGGCATTTGAAGCTTTGGTAGTAAATGAGTTTATGAATAACAATTATCAAAAGAACTTTTTTGATTTTGAAAAGGAAATGAGTGAGAGTAATTACTTTGCAAACCTGTTAATTCCTGAATTAAAAATGCGCAATAATGAGGTTCAGTATGCGCTTACAAAAAATGATTCAGTTAAAGCTCAAATGCATTTAAATATATTAAATAATGAATTAATTGTGCAAAAGAGTAAATTTAATATTCTTAACTTGGTTACTTTGAGCAATTATAGCTTGCCATATAGCCAAACTCTGAATCGTTCCTTCGATAGTTTGCGGCACGATTTTCAAAAGCAATATGTTTTGGTGAGTCGTAAAAAAGACCACAAAATAAAACAGATGATTGACGAATTGGGATCGACAGATAATTTATTAAAGCTTAAACAAAAGAATCATAACGAAATTTTAGCTGATTGGGCGCTTGCAACTAAAGAGCTAAAACAAATTGTATTTAATGGCGAAAGATATATTCAAAAAACACATCCGATATATAAAGAAGCAGAAAATAGATTTGGGAGAGCTCATTTTTACGCTCCTTACAAGTTTGTTGGTAATGTTAAAATAGCAACGCCAGTTTTTAATGTGCTAGTTATTTGGCTAATGACTTTTATACTATTTATTACTTTGTATTTTAGCTTGTTGCGTACAATGATTAGTAAAATAGAACGGTTTCGATTGAGAAAGATTTATAGCGCAATCCAAAAAATGTCAACCTAGGAATTTAGCTATAAAAAATCAGGCATCATAGGTTTAGTACTTTATGCTATACCATATTTTTCATCCATATTTTCTATAGTGAATTTAATATTTGTCTTCAATGCTCTAAAAACTTTCAATATTGTTTCAATAGTCACATTTTTGGTATTTCTTTCCAATTTTGAAATCTGCGACTTATTTACACCAACCAATAGACCGAGCTGTTCTTGCGTTAAATGTCTGTCTTTTCTTACAGATTTAATCATTTCGCCAAGAACATCAACTTTTAATTCAAATTCATATGCATCACGATCAGGAGTTCCAACTTTTCCTATTTGCTCATCTTTTAGCTGATCCAAAGACATCATTTTATTCTTTCCTGTAGTTTTCATGATTATATATTTTTATTTTTAAAATATTCCTGTCTAATTCTTTCTGCTTTTATGATTTCAGATTTTGGTACTTTGTTAGATTTTTTAATCACTCCATGAGTTGCCAGCACAAGAGTATCTTTATTATCTGATTTATCTCAAAAAGCAAATATTTTGTATTGAAACGAAAGATACTTTGTCCTAAAATACCAAATTTAGCCTTCTAGTTTTTCGAGCAACTTGGGGTCATTGATTAATTTAGCTTTATCAATATTGTAAAAAATCTTATTTCTAGATTTGGGGTTAAGGTTTCTGATAAACTCAATCGCTTCTTCTAAAAAGATAACTTCAAATTTTTCCTTTATATTGAATAAATCTAATTGTGACAAAGATAATGAAAGGTTTCAATATATGGAAACATTATTTGCGGTAGTAATCAGTATTAAAACCAACATATGAATAATATTGAGGAGCCAAATATTTTCTTACATTGGAACTGCTAATTGTGTGTATCGTATATGTTTTTCATAATTAAACCAGCAATTGTAAAGCCATATATTGCAGTGGTATGAGCAAAACTGCCATTTGTGAGAGCTTTTTTGCTTGGTAACTTATGGGATTGTGAATTTATTTGATCCAATTTTATAATTGAAGGTGGCTTTGGAATTTCTAGATTTAAATTTTCAAGTAGTTCATTGCTGTAAACACAGGTAAAGTTTGGGATTGGCGTTTCGTTTTTGCGAAGTTTTTTGCGCAGCATTCTAGCCATATGACAACCTTTTACCTCCCAAAAAGAGCCAACTTTAATTAGAGTAGGGTCTAGCTTTAAAGCTGCTCCCATGGATGAAATAAAAACCGCTTTGGTTTGTGTGGCAGTTTTTATTAAGTGTGCTTTATTGATTAAACGATCGATGGAATCAATAATAAAATGGTAGCTTTCCAGTTCAAATTCCTGGTGATTTATTTTGTCGTATATTTTTTGAACGGTGGTAATATTTGCTGCTGGATTAATTTCTAGCAAGCGATTTTTTAAAGCTTCCGTTTTTTCTTGCCCAATGGTTTTTGAGGTGGCTTGCAACTGTCGGTTAATATTTGACACGGAAATCTTGTCAGAATCAACAATGGTTAAATTACAAATACCTGAGCGAATTAAACTCTCGGCACACCAACTTCCAACGCCCCCTATTCCAAAAATAATTACTTTTATTTCAGCGAGTTTGTTCATCTTTTCGCTTCCAAAAAGCAATTCGGTTCTATGAAAAATTCCCTTTGCCATTGCATTTTTAAATTGAGCTGCAAAAGTATAATTTTTACGGAAATACTTTTACTTTTACGGGCGAATTAATTAAGAGGAAAATCATTAAGGTGTCATTGCATAAAATGCTTTAAAAATATTTATTAGTTTATTCCTAGTAAAGCGTGTAATGATTTATTTAATTTTCCGAAAAACCCTATATTTAGCTTGACTTAAATAAAATTAGTAGCCTATGTTTTCACGTAAGAAGTTCTCTGAAGATACTCCCGAATCAAAAAACAAATGGTTAAAAAGACTACAACAAGAGAGTTGGGAATTGGAATTATTAGTTTCAGGGTTCTCCATACTATTACTTTTTAAGGCAGGCAATTATTTAACTGATGTGAGTCAAAATATCAATCTATTTTTAAATAGATCCATAGCTTCTGCAAATGCTGCCAGTATTTTTATAGATATTTTAACACTTGCTGTATTTGCCTTAATAATTAATTTAACCATTCATTTATTGATGCGTGGTTTTTGGGTTGGTATTGTGGGTTTGGGTTCGGTAGCACCCAAAACCGATATTGACAAACTAAATTACTCCCCTTTTTTTACCCGTAAACTGAAAAAGAAAATTGGAAATCTTGAAAATCTGGTAGTTTTTCTCGACAATATATCCAGTTTAATATTTGCCTTTGCTTTTCTTATAGTTTTCTTGCTTTTAGCTATTGCCATGTTTTTTGCATCCGCTTTATTTATCGTAGGTGTATTCAGTTACATTTTGGATTTTTTACCCGAGGCAATATTGCGCTTTTCTGAAAACATTAGCATGGTAGTTGTCATATTATATTTATTGGCAGGGGTATTGTACTTTATTGATTTTTTAAGTTTAGGTCTGATTAAGAAAAGTAAAAAACTATCAAAAATATACTATCCTGTTTATGTGTTTTTTGGATGGATTACGCTGGCATTTATGTATCGCATCATCTATTACAATTTAATAAGCCGGTATTCAAAAAAAAGAGTGGCATTGGTATTGGGTGGTTATTTAGTATTAATGATATTCCTACCTTCAATGTATATGGATCACGCTATTTATTTTGAAGAATCAGATAGCAATTATTTCCTGTCTAGTAATTATTATGCCAACGAACGCAATGCCGATGATATTATCAAGTATATTGATATTCCATCAAAGATCATTTCAAATTCTTTCGTTCCTCTTTTTATTAGGTACGATGTAAGTGATAATGGTAAGCTAAGAAAACGATTTTCTGATTTTAAACCCATTAAAGAAGAAGAATTAAAGTCGAGTTTTATATTCCATATAGGTTCAAACAGTTTACATATTAGTTATGGAGATAAAATGGTTGAGGAAAATTCTCAACAAGCATTGGCGTGTTTGTCGCAATTTTACAAGGTATATATTGATGATGTTTTAATGGATTCCATTACTTATTATTTTGCCCGCCATATAAATAAAGAAGAACCTGGAATTCAAACTATGCTTGATATCTATGATTTGAATAGAGGAGAACATCTGTTGGAAATGAAAAAGGAATATTTAGCTAAAGATAGTATGCTTGTTGAAGAAACGTATGCCAAAGTTCCTTTCTGGAAAGAATAAAAAAAGGCACCTGTTAGGGTGCCTTGAATATGGTTTATTTTCAATTTACTTTTTATTAAGCCATTGACTTTTCTTTTTTGTTGTAATCACAAATAGCTTCCTCAATGGTTTCGGCAAGTTTTTGTACCCCTTCCATATTTTTATCATCGTTAACAAACGAGAAGTTTAGGCGCAGGGTGTTTTGTCCTTTTCCATTGCAGAAGAATACATTACCTACAACAAAAGCCACCTTTTTCTCTATAGCTTTAAAGAATAATTCTTGAGCATTTAAATATTCAGGTAAAGTAACGAAGAGGAATAATCCACCTTCAGGTTCAGTCCATGTAACTTCTTTAGGCATGTGTTTTCTAAAACCATCCAACATTAAATCTCTACGACGGTGATACAATTCAATGGTATTGTTTAAGTTTTTATTGTAGTTGTCAGATTTCATGTATTTGGCGGCAATTTTCTGCACAAAAGTTGGTGTGCATAAATCGGCCGATTGTTTGGAAACAACCAATTTGTCGTTAATGTCGGGATGAGCCAATACCCAACCAATACGGAAGCCTGGAGCCACAATTTTTGAGAAAGTTCCCAAAGTAATTACATGACCTGTGTTATCTAACTGATACATCATGCGTTGAGCTTGTCCTTCAAAGCGAATTTCGCGATAAGGAGAATCTTCAACAATTAACACATCATATTTGTGTGCAATTTCAATGATCTCAATTCTGCGAGCTTCGGGCATGGTAATTCCGGCTGGATTCTGAAAATCAGGAATTATATAAATGAACTTTGGTTTTTCGCCTTTTTGCTTCATTTCTTCCAAAGCTTTTTGAAGCTCAATGGCACTCATGCCATTTTCATCTAAAGGAACTCCTACCATTTCGGCACCATACGAAACAAAAGCACTAATTCCACCCAAATAGGAGGGAAGGCCACAAATAACTTTATCGCCCTTATTAATGAATATTTTCCCCAATAAATCTAAGCCTTGTTGCGATGCGGTGGTGATAATAAGATTCTCAATTCCACAATCGACGCCTTGTTTTTGGTAATTTGCTACCAAAGTTTCGCGCAATTCCATGAGTCCTTCGGTGGCATCGTATTGTAAAGCTGCAGCACCATCTTCCTCAAGAATTTTGTTGGTAATGTTTTTAATGTCCTCAATGGGGAATGATGCCGGAGCAGGCAAGCCTCCTGCAAATGAAATTATATCAGGTTGTTGTGTTAGTTTAAGTATTTCACGAATGGCTGAACGCTTGCTACGGTTCACCATGTCTGAGAAAATGGTATTTAAATCGCTTATCATCTTTTAATGTGTTAATTAGTTAATTAGTTAATGTGTTAATTAGATAATGTGATAATTAGTTGATGTGATAATTAGTTAATATATTAATGTGCCAATTGAGAAATTAACTCATTAGCACATCATCATATTAAGAATTCCAGTTTCTTCGCATGCGTTCCCATTTCATATCTCTGTAGGCAATCACTTGCTCAATATCGGCATCGGTCATATGTTTAAAACGCCCCTGCTTCGTTAGATATTCTTTAACCGATTTAAATTCCTTAGGGTTTTTATTCAATTTATAATCCCCATTTTGGTATTCAGCCAAGAATATTAAGCCACAGTCCACTGCTTCTCTGGCAATTTCAATCGAAGTGTTTGTTGGAGTTCCCCAGCCTGTTGGGCACGATGCATACACATGAATAAATGTTGCGCCTTTTATGTGTTTGGCTTTATTTACTTTGTTTATATAATCCTGAGGATAGCCAATGCTTGCGGTGGCTGCATATTTAATATCGTGTGCTGCAATTATTTCGAACAAATTCTTTTTATTGGTTTTTGTTCCATGAATATTTTTACCGGCAGGGGTAGTTGTAGTCAGTGTTCCGTAAGGAGTTAAACCACTTTTTTGAATTCCGGTGTTCATGTAGGCCTCGTTGTCGTAGCAAATGTAAAGTACATCATCGTCACGGTCAATCATACCTGAAAGTGCCTGAAGTCCAATGTCAGCAGTTCCGCCATCACCGGCAAAGCAAACGGTTTTAAAATCTTTTTGCCCCAGAGCTTTTGCTCCGGCAGCAATACCCGATGCCATACTGGCAACTCCCGGAAAGGTAGTGATTAGGGCATTGGTGTTAAAAGCCATTTGTGGAAAAATGAATCCTACAGCGGCCATACATCCCGCAGGTAAGGCGGTATAGGTTCTTTCGCCCAATACTTTTAAAGCCAAACGAACCGCAACACTTCCTCCGCATCCAGCGCAAGCTTTGTGTCCATAAAAGAACTCCTTTTCAGTCATGTTTTTAGGAGTTATTCTGGGTATTTTTAATACAGTATCGTTAGTCATTGGTTTCAACTTTTAGGTTAAAAAATTCTACAGTTTTTTGATTATTGGAGGTGATCCCGGCCAATAAATCGTGATACATTTTTTCAATTTCAGCTTTGGTGATGTCTCTTCCGCCCAATCCTCCAATAAAGTTTTTCTTAAATATCGAAGCATTCGATTTTGCTAAAGCCGAATTCACATTGGTAAAAATGGTTCCTTCATATCCAAAGGAAATATCTTTATCAATAACACCAATAGCTTTTATTTTGTGGCTTAATGCCATAATTTCCTTTTCAGGAAAAGGGCGCATGTAGCGGATTTTTAATATGCCCACTTTTAATCCACGGGCTCTTAATTGTTCCATTACAACACGAACGGTTCCGGTTATGCTTCCTAAGGTTACTAAAACCGCATCGGCATCATCGCAATTAATTTCTTCAACCATGCTCTGATAGTTACGGCCAAAGAGCTCACCAAATTCTTTTTCGGTTTGTTCAATTACCTCAATGGCATCGAACATGGCTTGGTTTTGCTGATATTTAAACTCCGTATTATCGTCGGGTTGTGAACTAAAGGCCATGTTTTTTGGATTCTCAAAACACATTTTATTTGGTGTTTCAAAAACGGGCAAGAATTTATCTACCATGGCCTGATCGGGAATCTCAACCATTTCGTAGGTGTGGGTAAGAATAAATCCATCCAAATTCACCATCATGGGTGTTAATACCTTGGCATGTTCTGCAATTTTATAGGCTTGAATCATCATATCCAACGCTTCCTGAGCATCTTCAACATATACCTGAATCCAACCTGAATCCAGTTGTGAAAGGGAATCGCGCTGGTCGCCATAAATACTCCAGGGTAAGGCTACCGATCGATTGGCATTCATCATTACAATGGGGTACCTACCGCCACTGGCATAATGCATGGCTTCCACCATATACAGCAATCCTTGCGATGAGGTGGCCGTAAAAGTTCGGGCACCCACGCTGCTTGCTCCCATAGCGGCCGAAAGTGCGGAGTGTTCCGATTCCACATGCATGTAATCAGAATCTAGTTCTCCGTTCTCAACCATTTCAGAAAGGCGCTCAACGGTTATGGTTTGTGGAGTAATTGGATAAGCTGCAATAACATGAGGTCGCGATAAACGCACCCCGTGAGCTACGGCTTCGTCTCCCGATATAAATATTTTATTTGTTTTTAGATTTTCCATTTTAAAATTTACTTGTTTCGTAAAATGCTAATTTTTATTCCCCCTGTCCCGGTTCCCGGAATCTCCCCCGAGGGAGAATCTTCCCTTGGGGGAAGTACCGCAACGCGGGGATGGGGGAGTTACTAAAGTTCCTCCTTAACCATAGCAATGGCATCTTTTGGACATTCGTGGGCACACACACCACAGCCTTTGCAGTAGTCGTAATCCACAGAAATTTTGCCATCTGTTTTCATAATAGTTCCATCGGGGCAAACCATATAGCAGATTAAGCAATTGATGCATTTATCGTTATCCACAACCGGACGGACACTTCTCCAGCTTGCATTGGTTTCAGCTAAATGTCCAGCTTCATATTGAGGTCCAACGGGATAATCATTAATATGTGTAGGTCTTTTAAAGTCCTTTTTAACGGGTCTTTCCATAATTCTTAGCTTATTTTACTGGATTCAATGAGGCAACATTCTTGGTAGGCACGATTCACAATTTCAAGGTTTTTGTCAATTAATGAAGCTTTCATCTCGTGACGAATACTTGCTATTGCAGCTTCTAAACTAACCAATCCCGAAACGGCAACCAAAGCTCCATACATGGCCGTATTGGTAATGGGGCGACCCATTATATCCATGGCAATTCCGGTAGCATCAATGGCCACAACTTTGTGGTTTTTTAGTATCTCGTATCGATCGGGATTTTTGCTATTAATTACAAAAACCGCACTGTCTTTTACTCCATTAATAATAGTAGGAGTAATTAAGGTTTCGTCCATAATCACCACATAATCGCAAGTAATTACTTCGCTTCGATCATGTATTTTTTTATCATCAATTTTAGTAAAAGCTAATACGGGT
>JAEINW010000163.1 GCA_016342715.1 Salinivirgaceae bacterium
CGGGATTCTTAGTCCCAAGGCGTTGCCATTGGGCTGAACTAAGCTGCCACTTCGTGGCGATTATTAACACAAATATATAAAACGATATCCAATTTTGTTTAATGAAAAAAAATCTACACACCTTTTCTAACTGATCCATTTATTTATGTTTCGAGTTTCTAAAAAATACGGATAAATAGGAGGTACTCCCCAACTAATTGAAATGATCCTTTTCTAATTTTTTAGCTTGCTCCACAACTTTTCAAATTGATCCTTAGTTTTTTTTGAGTTGTATTAAACGTTCCATTGCAAAACTGATGAGCAGAATATGAGCCTATTAAAAAAATGCTTTTTTATAAATACTTGCCGTTTAAAAATGCCTAAAAATGGAATATAAAAAGTAGTTTTACCTATTAATTTTATTTGCCATGATTGATTCAGAAATAATAGAAAAAACCAAAGCGTTTGTAAAAAATGAGCTTAAAAATGCCGAAGGAGGCCATGATTGGTGGCATATTGAGCGTGTTTATAATACTTCGAAAACAATTGCAAAATGGGAAAACGGAAAGCTGTTAGTTATTGAGTTAGCTTCCTTATTACACGATATTGCCGATTCTAAATTTAACAATGGTGATGAAGAAATTGGTCCTCAAAGAGCTCAGAAATTCCTAGAAACGCAAGCCATTGATGAATTAATAATACAACATGTAGTTAAAATAATACAAAATGTTTCGTTTAAGGGAGGTAGCGTAGAGCGCACATTTACATCGCTTGAATTAGATATTGTGCAAGATGCCGATCGATTAGATGCTATTGGAGCTATAGGAATAGCCAGAACATTTAATTACGGGGGGGTTAAAAACAGAGAAATTTATAATCCAACAATGCAGCCTGATTTAAATATGAACAAGGAGCAATATAAAAATTCTACGGCTCCTACTATAAACCACTTTTACGAAAAATTACTACTCCTAAAGGATAAAATGAATACCGAAACTGGTAGAAAAATGGCAATTCAACGTCATGAATTTATGCAACAATTTTTAACTCAGTTTTATGCAGAATGGAAAGGAGATTTGTAACTAATAACTAAGCTCCCGATCCTTTAAATATTCCACTATATTTTGCAACTATTCCTACAACACCACCCACCGAAAGTAGCATGGCATTTAGGTTTGAAATTAATGCTTGTTGTGTGGTAAGCATAAAAATAAAAATGGCAGCCATAACAATAATTAATGGGACTCTAAATTTACTCCAACCTCCGGTTCGTTTCGATTCCATTTCAATGTTGTCTAAGCGGTTTTTATTGGTGTAATTAATAATAAAACCAGCAAAACTTTTATTCATTATTTCGAGCCCATTGTAATTGCTTATTAGTCTTTTCCCAATTAATGATTCCATTTCGGCTTTGTTTTTTGTGTTGCAGATGGAATCGTGTGCTAAATCAAAAAGAATAAATTTTTCTTCAATCGTGCAATCATCCCATATATTCTGATAATAGGTAATCGCTGTTTTTTCAAGTTTGCTTACAATGTCAGCATCACTGGCATCGGGGTTTTCAACCAAGTATTCATCTAAAATTGGCTGAAAATTCAACATATATTCCGAAATGGTTAATTCCGATTGAATGACACTTGAAAAATCACGATCTAAGCCATTACTTGTAATATATAACGAAATGTAGGATGCCAATACTGATTGGATATTTTTAATGAGTTTCTTACGATTTTTAATAAGCTCAATATTGCTTTCTTCGTAAAGGTCATCTTTAAGTTGTTTAACTAGTTGACTAGATGAAATTGGCGAAAGAATGATCAAATGATGCTTTGTTTTTTGCTTTATCCATTGAATGGTATCTATTTCTTTTTGCAGTTCTTCGTAATTAGTCGACAGCCCAATTTTAAGTAGTGTTTTATCGCTTAAATCTATTTTCTCAATTTTATTTTTATCCAAGTCGTCAATGGATAGGTATTTATTTGAATGGTTAATTTGTTCGGTAATTTCTTCAAAATCGAGCATGTTAATGAGTATTCCATTGAGTTTTTTGTAGTTTAAATAATCAATGGCTTCATCAAATTTAAGCTGCTTGTTTTCAGTGAAATCATTAAATGTAATTATAGCTAACAAATATTTTACAATGTGGTATAGAATCCACATATAGAGCGTAATTAATAATATAAAAACACAAACCCATACAAAGTGATAAACATTATTTGATAAGCGTTTTGTTTCGAAATTAAAAAAATCAATGGGAGTATATTTTTCAAAGTCAGATTCAATAATCAGGTTTTTATATTCAAAATTGAAGTTTTTATTTTTAGTTTTTATATCTCGTTGCAATTTAAATTTCATCGATTTATCGGCGTTGGTAATGGTGTCCCAATGCCAATAAGCATTTGCTGAACGGTTGTAATGCAAATTGTCAATTTTATCATTTTTAGGATCGATTAGCCAGTTTATATTATGAAAATAGCTAGATAACCAGTAGCTTTTATTAGGTGAAAAATTACTTGTGTCATCAGAAATTGGGCTTATTCTTTGGGTTGAATTGTAAAATACACGGGTATAAATTCCCAATTCTTTTTTTGCTTCTTTTGTTTTATATATTTTTTCCAATAAAGCCTTGTCTTGTTTTTCAGAATACATATTGTGATGATAGTAATCATCAATTTCAAGGTTGCGTTTTTCAATAGCTTTAGCAATATGCAATTGTTGTTGTTTAATTTTTAAATGAGTGGCATCAATAAATAGGGTTTTGTAAAAAAAGCTTAAGGCGGCAATGGCAATTATAAATATCCACGATAACATGAATTGCTTATAATGCTTTAAATACGAGTTTGTTTCTGAATTTTTCTTGTTTTTAAGGAGAATAAAGCCTAGTAAAGTAATGAGTATGATTAAGAAAAAATACAAGCAATAACTTGGGTTGTACACTAGTTGAATAGCATTTATTATTAATACAATCACTGTTCCGAATACAACTATTTTGTTTTTGTAATTTCCGTTAACTTTAATGCAGAAATATGGAAATATAATATTAATAGCAAACAGCGAAGAAGCAAACAGTAAGACATTAAATGACGAGGATAGCTTGTAAAGAGTAGGCATAAATATTAATATTATCAAAACAATAGATTGAATAACATTGAATTGAAATAGCTGCCTGTATTTTTTATTATATTTTGCAATGGGTAAAATCCATCCAACAATTAATGGTTTATATGAATAGGAGTGAAGCTTTGATTCTTTTTGATAAAAAACAGTAAAGAAAATTAAGCCAATAATAAGTATTACAAGCAAGTATAAGCAAACGGTTAATGTTAATTGAGCATTCTGGTAAATGTTCGATTGTACATTTTCCAGGGTAACTAAGTAAAGAGGAAGTTTTGAAATGGGAGTAACATAGGCATAGTACCGCTTACCATATAAGCTCATTTTAAAATGCTCCGAACTTCTATTTTGAATGGTCGCTTTTAGCATTCTATCATAATTAGATTCAACCAATATGTTTTCTTGAAGGTTTTTATCCTTATTGTTCTGAAACCAAACCAAGCCATCGGCATC
The DNA here is from genome assembly GCA_016342715.1 of Salinivirgaceae bacterium. Taxonomy (GTDB): domain Bacteria; phylum Bacteroidota; class Bacteroidia; order Bacteroidales; family SZUA-534; genus JAEINW01. The sequence continues at coordinate 3,547 of JAEINW010000163.1, forward strand.
AATTATTCTAAATTCAAATCCGTCGGGTAAAATGGTACCAATTATTGAATGAAATTGGGAGGTGATTGCTTTTACTTTTGCATAATCGTATGTTGGGTTTATAGTTTTTTTTGCTTTTGCAGGATGGCTATTACTTACAATTTGTGAGGGTTTAATCTGTCTTAATTTTCCAAGTTCATAGGTTTCTTCAAATTCAACCACTTCTTTTCCTTCAATTAGCTTCGTTTTTTTTGATTGCGTTACTTTAATTGTATCTCTTATGGTTTCAGCTTTTTTAATTTCAGGTTTATTTGCTTTTACATCAGTTTTTTGCGTAGTCTTAATTTTTTTTCTGTTTCCATTGGTCGATATCGCAACTAAGGCATCGCCACTGGTATTTGAGTAAATTGATGATAATCTGAAAAGGCTATCGGAATAAGTATCCGATGGCATTTGCCATTCGTTGTACGATTTAAAATAGTCGCGGTATTTTAAATTTACCAGATTAAAATCTTTATCCCAAGTTTTAATTTCTGCCAACTGGCTTCCCTCATCATTCATCCAGAATATGGTTTTGAAATACGGATAAATTGAATTGGGTATATCTTTTAAACAATTCTTTTCGGAGCTAATTTCTTTTTTTGAATCGTACCAATTTAAAGCATCATAAGCGGTATTAATTTCATTAACAAAATTTGTTTTAATAGAGTCGCTTAAATTATGAATGTTGTTGTAGGAGTGGGTGGCTAAATATTTTGAGGTAAGTAAATTCAACGATAAAATAATAAACAAAGCAGACCCAAAAAGTAATGAGGCGGCAGCAAAATATATATTCTTTTGATGAATTCTTTCAATGTCGTTTATTAAAAATAACTTAATAATAGGGAAGCTTATTATTATTATTACTATAAATAGCGATAGTAAAATTGTTGCCCAAGTGGGTATGGCTCTTTTTGCTTTTACGTAATTTTCTTCTTTAATTAGTCCGCCTAAATACCAGTTTTTATCATGGGTGTTGGGGTAAACCGGACTTAAAAAAAGTCGGTAATTTATATTAGATATATTGATGCTTGTAATAAACCCCGATTTGAAATATCGACTTGCATTAACTAGGGTGTCGTTTTGATTGCTAAATAACCCAGTTTGCTTTTGTCCACCTGAAAAATGGAGATTTCGAAACGATTTAAAATTCTTTAAGTCGATTTGGTTTTTTAAGGTTTGATGGATGACTCCATTGTTTTCAATTACTAAATAATCTTCAAATAAATCTTCATTAAAAATATTATGAAATAAAACATCACCACTTATTTTGCACTTAACCTTGTATTTGTCATTACTTGCAATAAAACGAATGGTATCGTTATTTTCCGATTCTTTGTTTAATAAATTATTGAGCCAGGCACTTCCTTTTGCTTTCGATGTAGAATCGTTTAACGCAACTTTTGCATAGTTTGACATTCGTTGGTTAATATTTAAGGAATATTGGTTTAGAACACGAAAACCACGTGCCTGAATGCTTTTTTCGTTGCGTTTAACAGCCACAAAGAAAAATAGAATAATAATAAAAACTACTAAGGAAAGGGTAGTAGCAACAACTCCCGATAATTTTGTTTTTGGCAAAAAGTTATATTTCATCGACGTAAGTTTTACGAAAAATCTGTTAAAAAATATGCTCTAAATAGTTGAATTATTTAATTCATCGGTTCTTGTTTTTGTTGATAAGTAAAAATACAATAAAAATGAAATATATCAAAGCATGCGATGCTAATTGTAGCCTGACAGGTCGGTATGATATTTATTTATAAAGTTGCCAACAATGCTTACCGACCTGCAATATTTCATGCTTAAGCTTTAAGCATTGAATAAAGCACAAAATAAGATTCCGTAAAAAAATTACGGCTATATTAATATTAGTTGTACTTTTGTTCAAAACTAAAAAAGAATAAATAATGTTAGCAAAGTTTTCAGTTTCAAATTTCAAGGGATTCAATAATGAACTTGTTTTTAATTTGCAAGATACAAATGGATATGAATTTCATCCAGAATGTATAAAGAATGGAATTGTTAATAATAGCCTTGTATATGGTTATAATGGGACAGGAAAGTCGAATTTAGGTTTGGCCATATTTGATATTATTGGCCACTTAACTGATAAACAAAAGAATGATTCTATTTATAAATTTTATTTAAATGCAAAAAATAAATTGGAAATTGCAACTTTTCGTTATGAATTTAAATTTAATTCATGTCAGGTAGTTTATGAATATCAGAAATCAGATTATAAAACCCTTGTGTCTGAAAGCTTTTCAATAAATGGTGAAGAGTTGGCTCATTTTGATAGAAACAGTGATAACGAAGCAATTATTAAATTTAAGGGTGCTGAAAATTTAAAAAAGACATTAACAAACAAGAATCTTTCACTTTTAAAGTACATTAAAAATAATTCAGAATTAGACAGAAATGAAGTGAATGATTGTTTCCTTAGCTTTTTTACTTTTGTGGAGAGTATGTTATTTTTCAGATCTTTACAAGAGAATACATATTTAGGGTTAGAAATTGGAGGCAGGGAGTTGTCTGCAGATATAATTGAAAAAGGGAATGTTGAAGATTTTGAAAAATTCCTTAATGATGCCGGAGTTGAATATAAATTAACTGTGGTTAAAGAATCTGAAAAAGATGTAATTGCAGTTGATTTTAATGGAAAAACTATTGCTTTCCATCATATTGCTTCAAGTGGTACTTTATCTCTGTATCTTTTCTATTATTGGTTTCAAAGATTGAGAGAGATGAAGGTTTCATTCTTATTTATTGATGAGTTTGATGCATTTTATCATCATGAACTATCTGCTTTAGTTGTTGAGAAATTGAAAGAGCTAGGTATTCAATTTGTCCTCACTTCTCATAATACATCCATAATTACGAATGAATTATTAAGACCTGATTGTTATTTTTTATTAAATAACGGAACTATTTGCTCATTGTCAAAATTGACATCTAAAGAATTGAGGGAAGCTCACAATATTGAAAAAATGTATAAAGCTGGTTCATTCAATGTCTAAGATATTATTTATATTTGAAGGAGAGAAAACTGAAAAACAAATAACTAACAATCTGAAGAAGTTTTTTATTAGTGAAAATTCAGTTATTGAATGTGCATATTGTTCAAATATTTACAAATTATATAAGGAAATATCAGAAGATGAAGATTTAGATACTTTCCAGCTTCTTAAAGAAATCCCTCAAAACAAAGAAATTCTAGAAACTTATAATAGAAAAGATTTTGCTGAAATTTATATGTTTTTTGATTATGATGGGCATGATAATTTAGCTGATGATAAAAAGGTTATTGAAATTATTGATTTTTTTAATGAGGAAACTGAAACTGGCAAAATATATATTAGTTACCCAATGGTTGAATCTTTGAAGCATTATTCTGATTTAATAGACTTTAAAGAATTAAAAGTTAGTGCAAAGCATAATATTAAATACAAAAACCTTGTAGATAATGAAGCTCAAAATGAATTAAAGCATTTTTCAAAGTATTCTATGCAGATATGGAAAAGCCTTATTGATTTACATCTGCGGAAAGCTAATTATATTACAAATAACTATTACACAATTCCATTAAAAGATGGTATTAAACAAAATGCTATTTTCATAAACCAACTTGACAAGTATCTAAAAGTTGATTCAACTGTTGCTGTGTTGAGTTCATTTCCTGCATTTTTATTTGAATATTATGGTTACGATTATATCTGCAATTTTCTCACTGAGGAGTAATTTATGGTTTTAATAATTAATTAGAAAAAAGAAGCACAGTTGGCTGCAATATATAAAAATAATAGCCGTGATTATAGTAAATTCAAAGGTTTTAGCCCGATTCAGCTTTTTTGTAACTTGACAAGTTTGAAGCCCGCAATCGTCTAATATATCTTATACGAGCCGTAATATGTGAAGATAGAAAAATGAATACATTTGATTAAAATTCAGTAAAATATGTATTTGTTGGTAGGAGCTTGTCCAAAAAGGTTTATTCCCATATAAAAAACTTACAATTTGAAAGTTAAAGAAAAAAAAGAACACTGATGACACCGATTATAACTGATTTCTACTGACTTAATCTGTATAAATCAGTCCTTTAAACGGAAATCAATACCTGCGCAGGGACATTCTAATTCTTTCAATTTGAAACCACAAAATTTTTGTTTAGAACATTTTGGACAGCTTCTTATAAATAAAAAGCAAATAAGCTAAAATGTAATATTTTGTTTTAATTGCAAATTGTTAGTTTTGCATAAAATTTAAAACAATGACCTATAAAGGAATAATATTCGACTTAAATGGAACCATGTTGCTTGATTCACATTTGCATGAAATTGCCTGGTTTGAAATTGCAAAGGCATTGCGTGAAAAACCACTTACTATTGAAGAGTTTCAGATAAATGGACACGGTAGAACGAATGCGGCAATAATTGCTTATTTATGTGGAACGCCACCCGACCAGGTAACGATAGATGATATTATTGAACGTAAAGAAGGTTTGTACAGAGAAATGTGTTTGCAAAGCAAAGCCAATTTTAAATTGGCTGATGGAGTTGCAGAATTTCTCAATCAGGTAAAGGAGCTTAATATTGCAAGAACCATAGCTACGGGTTCCTATATTAAAAATGTTAATTTTTATTTTGATCATTTAAATTTAGGCTCTTGGTTCAATATGAAAGACATTGTTTTTGATGATGGTTTGTTTCCTGGGAAACCCGAACCCTTTCCATATTTACGAGCAGCTGAACAATTGGGTTTGCATCCAAAAGAATGTGTTGTTTTCGAAGATAGCTATTCTGGAATCACATCGGCAATAAAAGCTGAAATAGGAAGAATAATTACTGTTGAACCTGAGCTGGATGCATCAAAAGTAAAAGCCATTGGTAAGGTTTATAAAATGGTAAACGGATTTAATGGTTTGTTGCTGCAAGAAATAATCAATTAAGGTATTTTGTATTTTTGTTCTAAGAATATTGTTCAAAGCTAACTTTTATAAATAAAACGTATTATAAGTACTTGCTCAAATATACCGAAATTAAATTGCCAGTTGAAACTTACCAATAAGCATTGATCGTCTTTGAGTTGAAAAATCGATATCATCGTAAGGGCGATTTTCGTATTGTAGGGTTAGTTTTATATGATGCCCGATTACAAAATAATTTATCCCAACATTGTGATGGTATTTCTTTGAATCTAATCCTTCAAAATTGCGAATGGTTAATTCATAAAAAGGTTGAATTTTTTGAGACTTTTTAAAGGAAGGAAACAAATAGGCAGCTTGCATAAAATAGGCTTCCCCAGTTCCAAATTGATATTCAGCTAAAGAACCTTTAAAACTTTCTTGTAAGCCAAAAGAATGCGTGTAATTGGGTCCATAGTTAAACAAATAATAGGCTCCATAAAATGTGATTGCTCTATTATTATTTAATGGATGCTCAAAGAATACATCGGCAGCAAAATGAGTGATGTTGTGATAGTTTTTAGTAGAATCAGCATTAAAACTCAGGGTAGCATTGGCATGATTGTAAAAACCAACTCCAATATTCAATATTCGTTTTTCACCCAAATAAGTGCCATTTTTAAAGGGCATGAAATTGCTTTCTTTATCAAGAATTTGATATTCAAAATAGCCGGTATAGCAGAAATTGTTGGTGGGTTTATGGAAAACTATTTGGGTAATTGTATCAGCAGGTAATGTGGAAGTTACAAAGGGTTTGTTTATGGCAATTCTGTAGGCAAAGGAATTGATATTTCCGGTAAAAAACATTCCTAATTGGCGAGCTGATTGGTCGGTTGTTAATAAATTTGGAGCAGCAATTAATGGAACATCGGCACCAAGCGAGCCTACCGAACTGGCACTTGAATGTCGCGAAATACCATTATACATATGCAAGCCACCACCAATAGTCAGGTAATTTTTTAAAACACCGTAACTTGCCCAAATGTCGTAGAAATAAAGTTGCGGACTTCTATTTGCATAAGGTGTTACAGCACTTGTATTTGACTGTGAAGAAACCGTAAGGTTGGTAAAAAATTTAAATTTATCAATAACTATTAAGCTGGTAAAACCTGTTCTTCGCATAATAAAATCGAAGTCGTTATTTATGCTGTTTTCATCATAATCTAATTGTGGTGAATTGAATTGTGAATAGCGAGCCCAAAGTTGTGTATAGATTCCAAATTTGGCAAAACTCTTTGTGTTTTTAGCAAATTCAATTTTAATGCCTTTGTTTACAGCTTCAGCAACGGAGTCAATTTGAGCAAGAGAACTTGAATAAATGCTGAGTATAATTCCAAATGTGAGAAATAGTCGATTCATTATTTAAAAATATTCGGCGAAAGTAACCAAAAGCCTTTATACAAAAGAAAAAATGGCTATGTTTTTAGAGCAATAAAATTTCCCACTTTTCTTTATCTGCCACATTAATAAAAGTTTTTATCTAAAGACTCCATCTTTTTTTCCAAGTGCTCATTTTTAACTCAATTAAACCAATAAATATTTTCTGTTTCTTTCTTTTGTGACCAAAAGAAACAACTTAGTGGAGCGACCTCACGACCAAAGGGAGTAAAAGTCTTTACACGAAACCGAATTTTGATAATTCCCATCGTATTTCAATTAAAATATCCTTCTTAATGATATGAATAAATGCATTTGCAAGTAACACCTGCACTTGGCCTTACTTATCAAAATTCCACTCTTTCGTGTACCCCATCGCTCCTAAATAATTTGCCTTTTACTGTCTGGAATTGCCTACTTTTCAAAAATATACTGAATAAAGTACCACCATTTTTTGGTGCGGTGGGATTGCGAAATTGGGTGTGAAATATGGATACGTATATTTAGCAATTATGCTAACCAAACCCATGAAAATATCACACATCATTGAGAAGGAAAGGTAGCTTATGTTGTTATTATTAGAATCCATATTTGGATATTTCGCTTGACTTTGGGTTCTTTTGGTAAAGCAAAAGAACAGAAAAACACAAGTTGTCTTTTTAATAAAAAACCCGACTGAAAAGCCGGGTTATATAATAAGTACTTTAATAAATTCTAGAACATCCAGCCAATACTTGCAATAAATTGACTTGCACGTTGATCTGTACTATAACTATTACCGTCGATGGTAACCTTATCACCCAATTTACTTAAAGGAAATTCGTATCGAATATCTAAAGTTACTTTACCTAGAATATCTAAACCAACACCAGCTTGTCCACCAAAGGTTGCTTTTTCTGTAACAGCTGTGAAATCGTCAACCATAGCACCAATTTCGTCTCCTGCAGTGGTTCCAACCTTATTGCCAAGTTTAAAGGTGGCAACAGGTCCGGCACATAAGCGGGCAGGTCCTAATTTTATACCTACCATTATCGGGATATCAAAGTTTGTGTATTTTATATCAGCAGAAGATGATCTTATTTCATTAATTATGGAAGTACCGTCTTTAATTTCATCTCCTTGCATTACATTAATGGTAGTATTTGTTTGAGAGAAAATTAATTCGGGTTGTATGAAAATCCCCAGAAGCTTAACTCTGGCAAAGGCTCCAAAATGGTATCCCATGTCATACGATGAGGGTTCAAATGTTACTTTTGCACTTACATCAAGAGCCTTTGGATTTATTTCTGCAACTTCTCCATCATTGTTTAAATCAACTAGTAATGGAAAATCTGGGTCACTGGTTAGGTATTCTGGTTTTATAGAAATTGCTGGATCCACACTAAAATCGTCGAAACTAATTTTTGAAGAGTTTACACCACCCTTAATACCCCACGAAAATATTTGGCTAAAGGTTAGCTGTGCTATTATAAGTAATCCTGCTATTAGAAATAATCTTTTCATATTTAATTCAATTTAAGTTTAACATTTAGTGTAAAGATAGTAATAATTCAAAATTTGCAAAGTAGATTCTTTAAGAGCTACAAAGGTTGCTTTTTGTGTTTTCACCCTTCAGTTCATAGTCTTTAGTTAATAGCTTGTATTACATACTGCTGAATGCTGACTAAGAACTGCTAACTGTTTTTATTTTATTTGAATGCTATCGCCCAAATATTTTGGTTGTTTGTTTATTAAAATATCTAACATCAGTTTGGTTCTGGCAAATTTCTCACGTAAGCGTGTTTTAGCCCCGTAGTTGTTTGGAACATCTTTTGCATTAAAACCTATAAGTTCCATGTCGTTTTGTTTGCCAATAAATATAGCTCTCTGGTTATGGAATTTTTGAGAAATTACGGTGAGTTTGTTTTCTCCAAATACTTTTTTTGCACGTATAATGGAGTCCCAGGTTCTAAAACCTGCGTAATCAAGAAAAATATGTTCTTCGGGAATACCAGCTTTAATCAAATCGGCTCGAATGATTTTTGGTTCATTGTATTCAACTTGACCATTATCGCCGCTTATAAGAATAAAATCAATCTTTTTTGATTCGTACAAGTCAATAGCAGCTACAATTCTATATTTATAATATAAATTAATATCTCCATTCATTGAATATTTGCTTGTTCCAAGTATTAAGCCAACACGGTTATATTCAATTTGATTAATATCGTTATAAGAACTGCCTTTGGCCGATTTATTTATTATAATATTGGGAATAAATAGAGCCAAAAAAAAGGCTATAATTATGAATAGTAAATATTTATATGTTTTTCTCATTTTGCACTTTTTCAATCGGTAAATAAACAATTTTTTATGATTGATTTTTTTTTATGAACGGGGGATTT
>JAEINW010000001.1 GCA_016342715.1 Salinivirgaceae bacterium
TGATATTTCAATTCTTGAATTAGGCGATGGAGTTTATGAAGTAAAATCAACAAATGGTGATACACATTTAGGTGGAGATGATTTTGATCAAATTATTATTGATTGGTTAGCTGATGAATTTAAAGCTCAAGAAGGAATTGATCTTAAAAAAGATCCAATGGCTTTACAACGTTTAAAAGAAGCAGCTGAAAAAGCTAAAATTGAACTTTCTAGCTCTTCTACCACTGAAATTAATTTGCCATATATTATGCCTGTTGATGGTATTCCAAAACACCTTGTAAAATCATTAACTCGCGCAAAATTTGAACAATTAGCCGATAGATTAATTCAGGCAACAATAGAACCTTGCAAAAAAGCATTGAAGGATGCTGGAATGACTCAGTCGGATATTGACGAAGTAATTTTAGTTGGTGGTTCAACTCGTATTCCTGCAATTCAAAAAGTTGTTGAAGATTTCTTCGGAAAAGCTCCATCAAAAGGAGTAAATCCCGATGAAGTTGTAGCTATTGGTGCGGCTATTCAAGGGGGTGTTTTATCGGGTGAAGTAAAAGATGTATTGCTTTTAGATGTGACTCCACTTTCATTAGGAATTGAAACCATGGGTAGAGTAATGACAAAACTAATTGAATCGAACACTACCATTCCATCGAAAAAAACGGAAACCTTTACAACCGCAGCTGATAATCAACCATCGGTTGAGATACATGTATTGCAAGGTGAACGACCAATGGCAAATGATAACAAGACAATAGGTCGTTTTCATTTAGATGGAATTCCACCTGCACAAAGAGGGGTGCCTCAAATTGAAGTTACATTTGATATTGATGCAAATGGTATTTTACATGTAGCGGCAAAGGATAGAGGAACTGGTAAAGAACAAAAAATTAGAATTGAAGCTTCTTCGGGTTTAAGTGACGAAGAAATTAACCGTATGCGCGATGAAGCAAAAGTTAATGCCGATTCTGACTCAAAAGCTAAAGAAAAGATTGACAAAATTAATGCTGCCGACAGTTTAATTTTTCAAACTGAAAAAAATATTAAAGAGTTTGGAGACAAAATTCCTGCAGATAAAAAACAAGCAATTGAGGATAGTTTAACTAAACTTAAAGAAGCGCACAAAAATCAAGATATTGATGCAATTGATGCCGCAACAAAAGAGGTTAACGATACATTTCAAGCTGCTTCTCAAGATATTTACAATGCACAGCAACAAGCCGAAGGCCAAGCAAAAGATGGTGAACAACCAACTAAAGAACCTGCTGGAGCTACAAAAGATGAAGAAGTAACAGATGTTGATTTTGAAGAAGTAAAATAATTAAACAATTATTATAATATTAAAGCCGACTTGAAAGAGTCGGCTTTTTTAGTATTTTAAAATTTATATTTCAATACGCCTATTTTTTGCTCTTTCTAAAACACTATGATTTTCACTAATTAGATTATATTCACCCAATCCTTCATAACCTACCCTCGATTTATTAATTCCAAATTTTATCGTTTTCTGTTATAAATTGGAATTAGAATAAAACTAATTCCACCGATAATAAGCAGCATTAAATTCATTGAAGTATGCGATATTAATGCAAAGTCTTTTCCGAATTCTTTTCCAAGACCATACACGGCTAAAGTTTCAATTACCATAAAATGCCAGGCACCTATTCCACCCTGAACGGGAGCTAACATGGCAAGACCACCCATTATGAATGCTGTTAATCCGGCAATCAATGTCATGTTTTCGGTAGGTTCATAACTTAAGAATACAACATACATCATTAAAAAGTACATTATATAAATAAATATGGAATGAAAGATAAATAAACCTGGATTTTTTAAATTTTTAATAGATTTTATACCTTCAAAAAAGTTATGTAGCAGGTCGTATATTTTTTTTAAAAAATGTATTCGTTTCAGTTTATTTCTAAGTTTCCATAATAATATTAAAGATGAAATAGCAAGAAAAAACCCTCCTGTCCAAAACCACCAAGTAAAAATAAATCCAAAATTAGTTCCAATTTCTGGATTGTTTATAAGGAATTGGTTAAATACTCCAATTTGAGCAAATAGGGTTGTAAAAGCCAAAATCATAAGTAGTAAGGTGTCGGTAGCTCTTTCTGTAACAACAGTTCCTACTAAAGTTCCAAAAGGAATCTTTTCATATTTCGATAATACAGTGCATCTGGCTAGTTCGCCTCCTCTTGGAATTATAAGATTTGTTGCATACATTATCATAACTGAGAATAATGTATTTAAAATTTTTGGATTATGGTCAAGTGGAGTAATTAGCATATTCCAACGAATAGCTCGGCTTAAATGACTTAGTAATGCAAAAATTAAAGATAAAAAAACCCAACCCCACTTCAGGTTTTGTAGCGATGAAACAAAAGTTGTTAAATCGTATTCCTTGTAAACTTTTGAAAATAAAAAAATACCAATGGCAAGGAAAAATATATATTTTAATGATTTTTTTAATTTTTTCATAGCGTTATCTTATTCAGTGGGAGTAAAGATACTTTTTTTATTTTTTTTCCAAATTGTATCTTAATTTACATAAGAAATGCAGCACAATTTGTACTGCATTTTTAAATTCGTCAAACAATTGTATTATTTCTGTATTGTTGAATCAACAAAAACTCTTTGTTTTAAATCTTTATCTATCATGAATAAACCATTGCCTTTACCTTCAACCATTTTAAGTTGATCAAGAATGGTTTGAACGCCAGATTCTTCTTCAACTTGTTCATCAACATACCATTGTAAGAAACTTTTTGCGGCATGATCTTTTTCTTCAATGGCAATATCCATTAGCTTGTTAATTAATCCTGTAACAATTTGTTCATGTTTTAAAGTTTCTTCAAAAATATTAATGATATCATTCCATTTTTTTGGAACTTCGCTTATTGGCATTAATTCTACTTTGCCTCCTCTTTCTACTATATAATCAAAGAATTTTAAAGCGTGAGATATTTCTTCTTGATATTGTATTCTCATCCAATTAGCAGCACCTGCTAGTCCAATACTTTCTAAATATGCCGACATTGACAAATAAAAATAAGCTGACCAATATTCCGCATTAATTTGCTTATTTAATTCAAGTTCCATTCGTTTTGTTAACATAATATTTTTATTTTTAGAGGGTTACACTTTTATTCGAGATCAAGATTTAAATTTTTCTTTAAAGTTAAGAGTAATTCGTTTTGTTCTGCTAAATAATTGAATTTATCGGTAGCAGTATAAACAATTTTATTTTCATTTTCCTTACTAATAAGTTCTGTAATTAATTCAATTTTATAATTATTAAGATTCTTTTTTAGAAATCCCATTAATTTATTTTGTATTCGATCAGCCAAGTCCTTTTTTTGACCGTCACTATCAAGTTGTAGAACTAAAATATTATCGTTTTTTATAATGGGTTGATGCGCTTTTAAAACTTGATAAATTCTCGGTTTGTCTGTCTTAATTTGTTCAGCAAACTCCATCCAGTATTTAATAAGCATCTCGTTATCAAATGGCTCATTTTGAACAACATCTTGAGTTTCGTTAGTCTTATTATCCGATTTTATTTTGGTATTATTAGTATCGTTTGCAACGTTTTTTAATGATAATGAACCAGATTTGTATTCTTTATATACCGGAGTTTGAATTTCTTTTGATGAAATAGGTGATGTTTTTTTTGTCTTGTTTTCCTTTTTGGTTTTATCTGTTTTTTTTGCTAGTTCACTTTTTTTTTTTCAGCAAGTAAATTACATAATTTAATTAGAGCAAGTTCAATAGCCAAGCGTTTGTTTTGATTGCTTTTATAATTTATTTCAGTTTCGTTAGTTACTTTTAATGCTTGAAATAAAAACCAAGGAGTACATTCTTTCGATTGTTCTAAATACTGAGCTTTAATATTCGCACCAACTTCAAGTAATTGAAGCGTTTTTTCATCTTTTGAAACCAATAAATCTCTTAAGTGCTTACTTAGCCCAGCAATAAAATGTAAGCCATCAAATCCTTTGTCAAGAATTTCATCAAAATAAGTTAAACAAGAGCTAATATCCTCATTTAAAAATGCTTTTACTAATTTAAAGTAATAATCGTAATCAAGAACATTTAAATTAGCAATGGTATTTTCGTAGGTAATTTCATTTCCAGAGAAGCTTACAATTTGATCGAAAATTGACAAGGCATCGCGCATCGCACCATCAGCTTTTTGTGCAATTATGTTTAATGCTTCAGTTTCAGCTGTAACATTTTCTTGAGTTGCAACATAGGCTAGATGCATAGTGGCATCCTCAACAGTAATTCTACTAAAATTAAATGTTTGACACCTTGATAATATGGTAGGTAATATTTTATGTTTTTCAGTAGTAGCTAAAATGAAAATGGCGTGCTCAGGTGGTTCTTCTAAGGTTTTCAAAAATGCATTAAATGCAGATGTTGATAACATATGAACCTCATCAATAATGTAAACACTATATTTTCCAAGTTGGGGAGGGATTCGAACTTGATCTATTAGGTTTCTAATATCATCCACCGTATTATTCGATGCCGCATCTAATTCATGAATATTATATGATCTGTCTTTATTAAATGAAACACATGATTCACATTCATTACAGGGTTCTGTTTCGTTGATTAAACTTTGGCAATTAATAGTTTTGGCAAAAATTCTTGCGCAGGTTGTTTTTCCAACACCTCTGGGACCACAAAATAAATAGGCATGTGCCATATGATTATTTTGAATGGCATTCTTTAAAGTTGTTGTAATAGACTTTTGTCCAACCACTGATGCAAAATTGTCTGGTCGGTATTTTCTTGCTGAAACAATAAAATTATCCATATAAAGCTAATTTAGGGCAAATATAGAAAAATTACGCTCTATATTTTAATTCAAAACTATTTTCATTAAGGAATAATTTATTTAATAATTTGTTAAAACTTCATTTTGAATGGTTTAATAATAAACAGTAAAAAAATGTTTAATTTTTATTAAGAATTTAGCAAAATTAAGATTATCTTTAGGTAAGTGTTATTACAAATTAATTATTTTTGTTAAATAATAATAGCTAATTACATTTGTAGTATAAAATTATTGAAAATTTAATATGGAAACACCTCAATTAATTGGTGGGTTTAAAGAAAAATTCGAAAGCTTTGTAAAGCTTTTTAAAAATCTGAAGTCAGAAAATGCTGATTTAAAAGAAAAGAATACTAATTTAGCCCTTCAATTAGAGGATAAAAATAGAGAAATAGTAAAAATAAAAAAACAATTAGAAACAAATAAATTAGCTGAAACGTTCATTGCAGGTAGTTCAAGTGGACAAGATGCTAAACATAAAATAAGCAGAATTGTGCGGGAGATTGATAATTGTATTGCTCTGTTAAATAGATAAACGATTTTTGAATGGATGATAAATTTACAATAAGAGTTAATATTGTTGACAGATACTATCCATTAAAAATTGATAGAAAAGATGAGGAGAAAATAAGGAAAGCAACAAAAAAAATAAATGATACTGTAACTCAATATCAAAAGTTATATGGAAATAAAGATGGACAAGATTTTTTAGCAATGGTAGCACTTCAGTTTGTAACAAGATTAGTTGAAGCTGAGGAACATCATGAAATTCATCCTGTTCTTGAAGAAGTAAGACAATTTGATAAAATGTTAGCAGAAATCCTTAATCAAGAGTAATAAGCGTTCTTTAAAATAAGCAAGACATTGCCCGCACTGATTTTTGGCTAGTTTTGAAAACTCAACATTAATAATATTGGAGTAAAGCTCGATTTTTGTAAGACAGGCCCCATCCCGAGAAATCGGGAGACTCTTCGGAGACAGGGGAAGTAAGAACTAAATTGGCATCTCCACCCATTGTTTAGGGGTTTTTTAAAACACAAAATTGGTGCGGGTTTTTTTTAATATATAAACTAGAATATGGATATAATAACAATGGTGATTGCCATAATCGCTGTGTTTGCAGGAGCTTTAATAACATTCATTTTAAGTAAACTTGGCTTAAACAAGAAAGGTTTAAAAATGATTCAAGAAGCTCAAGTAGAAGCGGAAATGATAAAGAAGGATAAGATTCTTCAGGCAAAAGAAAAGTTTTTACAATTAAAGTCTGAACACGAAAAATTAATTAACGAAAAGAACAGTAGAATTTCTGTTGCCGAGAATAAATTAAAACAAAGAGAATTAACTATTTCTCAGAGAATCGAAGAATTAAGTCGTAAAACTAAAGAGGTTGATGTTGTTAAAGATAATTTAACTTCGCAAATGGAGCTTGTTGACAAAAGAAGCGAAGAACTTGATAAAATGCATAAGCAACAAGTTGACCAGTTAGTAGCTATTTCAGGCTTATCAGTTGAAGATGCAAAAGGTCAACTTATTGAATCACTTAAGGCTGAGGCAAGAACTGAGGCAATGTCATACATTAATGAAATAATGGATGAAGCTAAAATGACAGCTAATAAAGAAGCTAAGAGAGTGGTTATTCAAACCATACAGAGAGTGGCTTCAGAATATGCTGTTGAAAATTCGGTTACTGTTTTTCATATTGATAATGATGATATTAAAGGTAGAATTATTGGTAGAGAAGGTCGTAATATTAGAGCTCTTGAAGCTGCAACAGGAATAGAGATTATTGTTGATGATACGCCTGAAGCAATTATTTTATCAGGTTTTGATCCGGTTCGTAGAGAGATTGCTAGGTTGGCACTTCACCAGTTGGTTACTGATGGTAGAATTCACCCAGCAAGAATTGAAGAGGTTGTGGCCAAAACCCAGAAAATGGTTGAAGAAGAAATCGTTGAAACTGGAAAACGAACTGCAATTGATTTAGGTATTCATGGATTACATCCAGAGCTGATTCGTTTAATTGGTAAAATGAAATATCGTTCTTCATACGGTCAGAATTTATTGCAGCACTCTAGAGAAGTAGCAAATTTAGCTGCCATAATGGCTTCGGAACTTGGTTTAAATCCAAAATTAGCTAAACGTGCAGGTTTGCTTCATGATATTGGTAAGGTGCCGGACGATGAGCCAGAATTGCCACATGCAATTTTAGGTATGAAGTTAGCAGAAAAATATAAGGAGAAACCAGATATTTGTAATGCCATTGGTGCTCACCATGATGAGGTGGAAATGAATACTTTAATTGCACCAATTATTCAAGTATGTGATGCTATTTCAGGTGCTCGACCTGGTGCGCGTCGTGAGGTGGTTGAATCATATATAAAACGACTAAAAGATCTTGAAGAATTGGCATTGTCATACCCTGGAGTGTTGAAAACATATGCTATTCAAGCTGGACGTGAACTTAGAGTAATTGTTGGAAGTGAAAAGGTTACCGATATGGACGCTGAAACTCTTTCGTATGAAATTTCTAAGAAAATTCAGGATGAAATGACTTACCCTGGACAGATTAAAATTACGGTTATTCGAGAAACCAGAGCTATAAATTACGCAAAATAAAACTTGTTATTAACATATAAAAAAAGAGGGATTTATCACAATCCCTCTTTTTTTATTATGTATGACGAAATAATTATTTAATATTGTTGTTTATTTAAGATATAGTAATCATTTTTTGAAATATAAGCCTATGCGTCCACTAACTATGGTTGATTTAAAGAGTCAATACGAAAAGATAAAACCAGATGTTGACAAAGCCATTCAATTTGTGATTGACAATACCCAATTTATTAAAGGGGATGCTGTAAAAGAGTTTGAAAATGAGCTCGCAACTTATTTAGGAGTTAAACATGTAATAGGCTGTGCAAATGGAACCGATGCTTTACAAATTGCAATGATGGCCTTGGGTTTGAAGCCTGGTGATGAGGTTATAACCACAAATTTTACCTTTATTGCCACTGTTGAAGTTATAGCCTTATTAGGACTTAAACCCATTTTAGTTGATGTTTATCCTGATACTTATAATATTAATATCAACGAGTTAAAAAAGGCAATATCTCCTAAAACAAAAGCCATTGTTCCAGTTCATTTATTTGGTCAATGCGCCCATATGGAAAGCCTAATGGAAATAGCCAAACAGCATAATTTATTTGTAATCGAAGATAATGCGCAAGCTATTGGAGCTGATTATACCTTTTCAAGTGGGATTACTAAAAAAGCGGGAACCATAGGTCATATTGGATGCACTTCATTTTTTCCATCTAAAAACTTAGGTTGCTATGGCGATGGTGGTGCATTATTTACAAATGATGATGAATTAGCAGAACAAATAGCATCCATAGTAAACCATGGAATGAAAAAGAGGTATTATCATGATAGAATTGGTGTAAACTCAAGATTAGATACTATTCAAGCAGCAATTCTTAGAATAAAACTTCCAAAATTAGATGAATATATTTTAGCAAGACAAGAAGTTGCTTCTTATTATACAAAAGCTTTTCAGGAAATAGCAGAAATTGACACACCAAAAATTGATTCCTTTACTAGTCATGTTTTTCATCAATATACCATGAGGATTAAGGGTGGAAAAAGAGAGGCTTTAAAAAGCTTTTTAGAAAGCAAAAATGTACCAGCAATGATATATTATCCAGTTCCTTTGCATACGCAAAAAGCTTTTTTGGAATTCAAAGACGATAGAGACTTTCCGATTACTGAGGAATTATGCAACGAAGTATTATCCTTGCCCATGCATACTGAATTAGATGAGGAACAATTAACATATATTACCAATTCTGTAATAGAATTTTTTGAGAACAACTAAAATGGAAGATTTAAAGTATTATGCTCATGAAAGCTCTGTTATTGATGCTGGTTGTGAGATTGGAGCAGGATCGAAAATATGGCATTTTTCGCATATCATGACAAATTGTAAGTTAGGTGAGAAATGTAATATTGGCCAAAATGTAGTGGTTTCGCCAGGAGTACAGCTGGGTGCTAATGTAAAAGTGCAAAATAACGTATCCATTTATACCGGTGTAATTTGCGAAGATGATGTCTTTTTAGGACCATCCATGGTTTTTACAAACATAACAAATCCTCGCAGTGCTATTATTCGTCGAGACCAATATGAAACAACCTTAGTAAAAAAAGGAGCTTCAATTGGTGCAAATGCTACAGTTGTTTGTGGAAACGAAATTGGTGAATATGCTTTAATAGGAGCAGGAGCTGTAATTACAAAACCTGTAAAACCCTATGCTCTGGTTGTTGGGAATCCTGCAAAACAGATTGGATGGGTAAGTGAGTATGGTCATCGATTAAACTTTGATAATAACAAAGCTACTTGCCCAGAAAGTGGGGATGAATATTATGTTGATAATGATCAGGTTTATAAAGTTTGATCAATAAAAGTAAAATAGTAAATTCGCTTTTTCAAAAATTAATATTATTAAATGAAAAATTTTGCATTAGTTGGAGCAGCCGGATATATAGCTGTTCGTCACTTAAAAGCCATTAAAGAAACTAATAATAATTTGGTTGCAGCGCTTGATCCATTTGATAGCGTGGGTATTATTGATAGCTATTTTCCTGAGGCTGATTTTTTTACCGAATTTGAAAGATTCGACCGTCATATATATAAACTTAATAGAGAGAAAAATCCGGTAGAATACATAAGTATTTGTTCGCCAAATTACTTGCACGATTCACATATTCGTTTTGCTTTACGTCAAGGAGCTGATGCTATTTGTGAAAAACCTTTGGTGTTAAATCCATGGAACATTGAGGCCTTGAAAGATTATGAAAAAGAGACCGGAAAAAAGGTTTACAATGTGTTGCAATTACGATTGCATCCTAGTATAATTGCTCTAAAGGAAAAAATTGATAAGGGTGATCCCGATAAAATATACGATGTTGATTTAAGTTATATAACCAGCCGAGGTAAATGGTATCATTATTCATGGAAGGGGAATGACGCAAAATCAGGTGGAGTAGCTACAAATATTGGGGTACATTTTTATGATATGTTAAGCTGGATTTTTGGAGAGGTGCAAATGAATCAGGTACACGTGCGAACCGAAACCAAAGCCGCAGGATATCTTGAATTTAAGCGGGCTCGTGTTCGTTGGTTTTTAAGTGTGGATTACAACGATTTGCCACAAGAAATAAAAGAAAAAGGACAGCGTACCTATCGTTCGATAACTATTGAAAATGATGAATTAGAATTTAGTGGTGGATTTACCGACTTACATACAAAAACTTATAATGGCATATTAAATGGCGAAGGTTTTGGATTGGATGATGCTTTTGCTTCAATAAATATTGTTCATCACATACGGAACACACAGCCTATTGGTATTTCAGGAGATTATCACCCTATTTTGAAGAATATTAGATAATGCAGATGTAAGAGCATAGACACGAGACACAAGACGTAAGAAGAGAATGAAGCATAATTTTAAAGAAATAATAGCTTGGCAAAAAGCAAAGGGAATTGTTAAGGATGTCTATATTTTAGCAAATAAACTTCCAGTTGAAGAAAAGTATGCATTAGCTTCTCAGATAAAAAGGGCTGCGGTCTCTATATCATCAAATATTGCAGAAGGTAGTGGTAGAAATACGGATGCAGATTTTGCCTATTTTTTGGATATGGCGCTAGGTTCAGCTTTAGAATTAGAAAGTGAACTATTGGTTGCTCTTGAACTAGATTTTATTACATTAGAAAGCTGTAATAATGTAATTGAAAAATTAACAGAGGTTCAAAAATTAATTATAGGATTTCAGAATAAGTTGAGAAAATAGTATATAAAATAAAACTCTAGAGTCTGACATCTTTAGTCTAGAATCTAGAAAAATATAGCCACACAAAATTACTACCTCTATGTACAACAAAATAAAGAATAAAGAAGAACGAATCTCGGTAATTGGATTAGGATATGTAGGATTACCCATTGCGTTAGAATTTGCAAGAGTAGCAAGAGTAATAGGATTTGATATTAAATCTGATCGGGTTGAATTGATGAAACAAAACATTGATCCAAGTAAAGAATTGGAAGCTCATGAATTTGAAGGATGCGATATTGAATTTACAGCTAATGCAGAAGATATTAAAAAAGCTAAATTTCATATTGTAGCTGTTCCAACACCCATCGATGATCATAACCAACCAGATTTAACGCCCGTAATTGCCGCATCTAAAACAGTAGCTAGAGCTTTAAAAAAAGGTGATTACGTGATTTATGAATCCACGGTTTATCCAGGCTGTACCGAAGAAGATTGTGTGCCAATTTTAGAGGAAATATCTGGATTAAAGATGGGTATTGATTTTAAAGTTGGTTTTTCGCCTGAGAGAATTAATCCAGGAGATAAAGTTAACACACTTACAACCATTACAAAAGTAGTTTCAGGGAATGATGATGAAGCTTTAGATAATATTGCCAAGATTTATGAGATGGTAATTAAAGCAGGCGTTCACAGAGCACCTTCATTAAAAGTAGCCGAAGCTGCAAAAATTATTGAAAATACGCAACGCGATGTAAATATTGCCTTAATGAACGAATTGTCATTAATTTTCAATAGAATGGGCATTAATACCTTTGATGTGTTGGAGGCAGCAGGAACCAAATGGAATTTTCTGAAATTCTTTCCAGGTTTAGTGGGTGGTCATTGTATTGGAGTTGATCCATACTATTTACTATATAAAGCCAAAGAATTAGGATATCATGCAAAAATGATAGATTCAGGACGTTTTATAAACGACAGTATGGGTGGCTATGTGGCCAAGCAAACCGTTAAAAAGATTATTGCATCCGACAAAAATGTAAAAGACTCACGTGTTCTGGTAATGGGAGTAACCTTTAAAGAAGATGTATCTGATATTCGAAATTCTAAAGTAGTTGATGTTATTAATGAATTGAAAACCTATAGTGTAAATGTTGATGCTATAGATCCACATGCATCAAAAGAAGAGGTAATGGAAGAGTATGGTTATGAGATAAAAGATAAACCAGAAGGTAAATATGATGCAGTAATAGTGGCTGTTCAGCACGCAGAATATAAAAACTTAACTGAAGATTATTTTAAATCGATATTAACTGAAAATGGTGTATTTGTTGATCTTAAAGGAATTTATAAAAATAAAATACAAGACTTGACTTATTGGAGTCTTTAAGAATGTAGGTTCAATAAACAATAAAAGCTATTCATTTTTATGAATAGCTTTTATTGTTTATTTTTATTTTAAATAAATAGAATGGAAAAACAAAATATATTTCCAGTATTTGAAAGGATGCTGGATCGATCTCATAAAGAAAAATTACTCAGGCAAAAATCAAAAGTTATTTGGGTTTATGGCTTAAGTGGATCTGGGAAAACCACAATAGCAATTGCCTTAGAAAAAGCGTTGCATGACCGAGGTTTTTTAACACAAATTTTAGATGGAGATAACGTTCGAAGCGGAATAAATAATAACCTTGGATTTACAAAAGAAGACAGGGCTGAAAACTTAAGGCGAATTGCAGAAGTAAATAAACTTTTTTATAACTGTGGATTAATTACCATTAACTGTTTTATTTCGCCTTTGAAAGAAAATCGAGAACACATTCGAGAAATTATTGGTAAGGATGATTTTATTGAAATATTCGTTGATACCCCGATTGAAGAATGTGAGCGAAGAGATGAAAAAGGTTTGTATAAAAAAGCTAGAGCTGGAGAATTAAAAAACTTTACTGGAGTAGACGCACCTTTTGAAAAACCTGAAACTCCCGATATTCGTGTGGAAACAATAGGATTCACTCCTGAAAAAATTGTTGGAGATATTCTGGATATTGTTTTGCCAAAACTTTATTATTAAATTTTCATCTACATGATAACCTTCGATCAAATTCTGGTTTACTTAGTTATTCTATTTATTTTCATTTCGCTTTATTGGGATTTGATTAGACCTGGATTTACCTTTATTTTGGGAGTTTCAGTATTGGGAGTATTTCAAGTACTTTCACCCAAGGAAGTTTTAGCAGGGATGGCCAATGAGCAAATAATGGTAATTCTATTATTATTGGTTATTGGTGATACTTTTAGACAAACTTCGGTATTAGATATATTATTTGATGGGGTTTTTAAAGAAACAAAGACATACAAAGGGTTTATATCAAAAATGTTTTTAATAATTGCACCTCTTTCCGCATTTTTAAATAATACACCCCTTGTTGCTTTAATGATGCCTTACGCCCACACATGGAGTAAAAAAAATAAAGTTTCAATTTCAAAACTATTGATTCCATTGTCATATGCCGCAATACTTGGAGGATGTATAACTTTGATTGGGACTTCAACGAACCTAATCGTTAATGGCTTGGTTGTCGATCAAAAAATTGTACACGAATTGCCTGAATTAAATATGTTCGATTTCTTTTGGGTAGGTTTTCCAATGCTTATTATTGGCTTTGTTTATATTTTGTTATTTGGAAATAAATTACTGCCAAATAGAGAAAATGTTATTGAAACCTTTGAATCGCATCAAAGAGAATATATAGTTGAAACACAAATAAAAGCAGGGAGTCCATTAAACGGAAAAACAATTACTGAAGCAAAGTTAAGAAATTTGGAGGGTCTATACCTGTTTCGTATCATTAGAAATGACCGGTATTTAATGGCTGAACCAAACGAAACTATTCTTCGAGAGAAAGATGTATTAATGTTTACAGGAGATACAGCAGCAATTTCAAATATTGTACAAAAAAATCCTTCCATTGAAATCCCATCAGTTGGAATGTTTACTAAAAAAGATAAAACTGATATTATTGAAATTGTTGTTTCCCATAATTCATCAATGATTAATAAAACATTGAAAGAAGAAAATTTTAGAGCGAAATATGATGCCACTGCAATAGCTATTCATAGAAATGGTGAGCGTTTGTCAGGAAAGATAGGTTTAGTAAATTTAAAGGCTGGAGATACCATTTTATTATTAGCAGGAGCAGATTTTAAAAACTTAATGAATGTAACAAAAGATTTTTACACCATTTCTAGGCCACGAGAACTTAATAAACTTGGTAATTTTAGAACAAGTTTACTAATTGGAGGGACTATTCTTGTAATTTTATTAGCTGCATTAAAAATAACGTCTTTATTCATGGGGCTAGTTGTTTTTATTTCAGTGTTAGTAGCAGCTGGTATTACAACTCCAAAAAAAATTAGTAGAAACATCGATTATCAATTGGGTATTGTTATTGTTATGGCTTTGGCTCTTGGTCATGCAATGATTAAAACAAATGTGGCTGAAAATTTCGCGCAAATTCTTATTCAGGTATTCGAGCCATTTGGCAATGTGGGGCTGCTAATAGGAATTTACTTGATAACATCTTTATTAGCTGCTTTTGTAACTAATGTTGCTGCTGTTGCCATAATTTTCCCTATTTCATTGACATTAGCCAGTGATTTAAATCTACCATTTCTTCCTTTTATATTGGTAGTTTCGTTTGCTGCTGCTGCAAATTTTATGACGCCTATTGGTTACCAAACAAATATTATGGTTTATGGGCCTGGCGGATATAAATTTCGAGATTATTTGAAGATCGGAACTCCTCTTACAATAATTTATATGATTGTAACTATTACAATTCTGAGTATTTTTTATTTATAAAAACAATATGGATATTTATTTAGTAGCTATTAAAGCAGCAATTGAGGCTGGAAAGGAGATTTTAAAAATTTACAATTCTGATGATTTTGAAATTGAAAATAAAATTGACAACTCTCCGCTTACAAAAGCCGATAAAAATGCTCATTTAAAAATTATGGAATATCTTTCTGAATTCGATATTCCTGTTTTGAGTGAAGAAGGAAAAGAAATTCTTTTTAATGAAAGGAAAGCATGGCAAAAGATGTGGATTGTTGACCCATTGGATGGAACAAAAGAATTTATTAAGCGGAATGGGGAGTTTACTGTTAACATAGCGCTAGTTGAAAATGGAGTTCCAATATTTGGAGTAATATATGTTCCAGTTAGCAAAGAACTATATGTTGGAATAAATGGTTTGGGCAGTTATAAATTTAAAGATATAATAGATTTTGAGCATAAATATCTTGATTTAAAACACTTGCTTAATCAAGGAATTAAATTACCTATTAAGATTGAACGACCTTTTACAGTGGTAGCCAGCAGGTCGCATTTGAATGACGAAACCAAACTCTTTATTGATTCATTAAAAAAGGATAATCCTAGCTTAGAATTTATATCAAAAGGAAGCTCATTGAAATTATGTGCAGTAGCTGAAGGAATAGCCGATATATATCCGCGATTTGCTCCAACTATGGAATGGGACACTGCAGCAGGACAAGCTATTGTAGAGTCAGCTGGGGGTGTTGTGCAAAATAAAAAAGGGGAGCATTTAAAATATAATAAAGAGAATTTATTGAATCCACATTTTATTGTTAAATTTTAGAATTAAAAATGATATTCTGCAAAATCTCATTTTTATTTTTTAATATTAAGTTTACATTTGAAGAATTAGCATAATTATAATAATAAAATCTGTAATTAAATGACACAAATAAAAAATATCTGTTGTATAGGCGCTGGTTATGTAGGTGGACCTACTATGGCAGTAATAGCACAAAAATGTCCAGAGATAAATGTTACAGTTGTTGATTTAAATGAACAAAGAATAGCAGATTGGAATGATGATGATTTGGATAAATTGCCAATCTATGAACCAGGATTAAAAGAGGTAGTAGCTGAAGCTCGAGGCAGAAACTTATTTTTTTCAACTGATGTTGATAAAGCTATCGATAATGCAGAAATGATATTTATCTCGGTAAATACCCCAACCAAAACCTACGGTAAAGGAAAAGGAATGGCTGCTGATTTGAAATATATAGAACTTTGTGCTCGTCAGATTGCAAGAGTATCAAAAACAGATAAAATAGTTATTGAAAAATCAACCTTGCCTGTTCGCACAGCAGAGGCATTACGATCTATCCTTGATAATACAAGTTCTGGAGTAAAGTTTCAAATACTGTCAAGCCCTGAATTTTTAGCTGAAGGAACTGCTGTGGATGATTTGCAAAATGCCGATCGTGTTTTAATTGGTGGGGATCAAACACCAGAAGGACTTGAGGCAATGCAAGCTTTAACAGATATTTATGCACATTGGTTACCTAAAGAAAGAATACTTCAAACAAATGTTTGGTCTTCAGAATTATCGAAATTAACCGCAAATGCATTTTTGGCACAACGAGTATCTTCAATTAATTCCTTATCGGCACTTTGTGAAAAAACGGAAGCTAATATTGAAGAAGTAAGTAGAGCAATCGGAGCTGATAGCCGAATAGGGTCGAAGTTTTTAAAATCATCAGTAGGATTTGGTGGTTCGTGTTTTCAAAAAGACATACTAAATCTTGTTTATATTTGCCAATCTCTAGGACTTAAAGAGGTGGCCGATTATTGGGAGCAAGTAATTATTATGAATGATTATCAAAAACATCGGTTTGCAGATAATATCATTAAAACATTATATAATACGGTATCAGGAAAAAAAATAGCTTTTTTGGGATGGGCCTTTAAGAAAGATACAAATGATACACGAGAAACTGCGGCCATGTATGTGGCTGATATTTTAATGGAGGATAGGGCTACTATTGTGGTTTATGATCCAAAAGTTAAGTATGAACAAATGTTTGCTGATGTTGACTACCTGAACACAAGAACAGAGAAAGAAAATAAAGAACTACTTAAACCTCAAACAGATCCTTATGAAGCATGTAAAGATGTTCATGCTATTGCAATTTTAACAGAATGGGACGAGTTTAAAGGATACGATTGGCAAAAAATATATGATCATATGATGAAGCCTGCCTTTGTATTTGATGGGCGAAATGTTTTGGATGGAGAAAAGTTGGAAAAAATAGGTTTTAAATACTATGGAATAGGTAAATAACTATTTTCTAAAAACTATTGAAAAGAGTTTAATTATTAAAGATTAAACTCTTTTGTCATTACAGATAATACTATTACTTTTGCTGCATTAAATCTAAACCAAATTATTATACTATGAAAGGCATTATTCTAGCAGGTGGAAGTGGAACCAGACTTTATCCAATAACTAAAGGGGTTTCAAAGCAGTTGTTGCCCATTTATGATAAACCTATGATTTATTATCCGCTATCGGTATTAATGTTGGCAGGTATTAAAGATATTTTAGTAATATCAACTCCAGAAGATTTGCCAGGGTTTAAACGTTTGCTAGGTTCTGGAGCCGATTGGGGGATTAATTTAGCATATGCAGAACAACCTTCTCCCGATGGACTTGCTCAAGCCTTTATTATCGGAGATGAATTTATTGGAGATGATGATGTTTGTTTGGTACTGGGCGATAATATTTTTTACGGTCATGGCTTACCAGAATTGTTAAGAAATGCTCGTAAAAATGTAGAAGAAGATAAGCAAGCTACCGTTTTTGGCTATTATGTTAATGACCCAGAACGTTATGGGGTTGCTGAGTTTGATGAAAATGGTAAAGTAACTTCCATTGAAGAAAAGCCGGAAAATCCGAAATCAAATTATGCGGTGGTTGGTTTATACTTTTATCCTAATAGCGTAATTAAAGTAGCAAAAAATATTAAACCTTCGCATCGAGGAGAGTTGGAAATTACTACGGTAAATCAAGAATACCTCAAAAAAGATACACTGAAAGTTGAACTCATGGGTCGTGGTTTTGCTTGGCTTGATACAGGAACTCATGAAAGCTTGATTGAAGCAAGTAACTTTATTGAAACCTTACAAAAGCGAACAGGTTTAATGGTGGCATGTCCTGAAGAGATTGCTTATGATCGTGGTTTTATAACAAAAGAACAAGTGGCTAAATTAGCTGAGCCATTGAGTAAGAATGCTTATGGACAGTATTTGATGAAATTAGGGAAATAGATGACTTCAGATGAATTAAAACATATTATCTCACAAGGTGAAGGTGAAAAAGTTGAGTTCAAACTTTCATACAATAATGAAACCATTGAAACGCTTAATGCTTTTGCAAATACCAAAGGGGGATATGTTTTAATTGGGATTTCCAATAAGAACTCAATTGTTGGTGTTGATATTAATGAAGAATCTATTCAGAATTGGTTGAATGAAATCAAGCAAAAAACGTCACCTTCTATAATGCCTGATTGTGAAGATATTACTATTTCAGGTAAAACTGTTGTTGTTTTTAGGATACAGGAATATCCTATAAAGCCCATTGCTTTAAAAGGACGGTATTTCAAACGAATTAAAAACTCAAACCATCTCTTATCTTTAAATGAAATAAGCGATTTGCATTTGCAATCACTTAAAGTGTCTTGGGATAGCTATGAAAATACTTTTTCTACGATAGATGATCTTGATTTACTTAAGGTTTCCTCATTTATTAATAAAGTGAATAAGGGAGGACGGTTTAAATTGACTTCTGATCCAATAATAGCGCTTGAAAAATTGAGGCTGGTTGAAGACAATAAACCTACCAATGCAAGTGTACTCCTGTTTTCTAAAAATGAAATAGAACATACCATTCATGTGGGGCGATTTAAAACCCCTGAAATGATTATGGATGACAAGATTTATAAGGTCACTTTATTTGAGGCAGTAGAACTTGTTATGCAATATCTTTATAATTGGATAAAAGTTGCTTTTGAAATTACTGGAAAGAAAACACAAAGAGACGAAATATTTGAATACCCCATACCTGCATTAAGGGAAATCGTTTTAAATTCCATTGTTCATAGAGATTACACTAGTCCCATTGATATACAAATTAAAATATTTGATAATAGCATTACCGTTTATAATCCGGGAAAATTGTTTGGAGACTTAACTATTGAAGAACTTAAAACCGATTATTATCAGTCTAATGCTCGAAACCGGTTAATTTCTGAGGTATTTTACCTTACTCATGATATAGAAAAGTATGGGAGTGGTTTTACCAGAATACGGAAAGAAATCAGTTCGTACCCTACTATGGAGTTTAATTATAAGGAAATGGGCAATGGTTTTTTTGTAGAATTGAAATATAAAGAACAAAAAACATCCAATATTACCCCCATAAAGACCCCCATAAAGAATGTTGAGATAACAGAACTTGAAGAAAAAATAATACATAAAATAATTGAAAATCCTAAAATTTCAATAAATAAGATAGGTGAGAAGCTGGGAATTGGAAGGGATACGGTTGCAGAATACATCAATAAACTTAAAAGAAAAGGCATTTTATTGAGAGAAGGAAGTAAACGTGGTGGAAGTTGGAAAGTAATTGATAAACTTATTTAATAATTTAAAAAGAAATAATAATTTTGGAAGCCCTAAATTGCTAATTAATTTATGAAAGTTATAGAAACGAATATACCGGATGTAAAAATAATAGAACCTCGAGTTTTTAAAGATGAAAGAGGTTATTTTTTTGAATCCTTTAATGAACAACGTTTTTTCGAGAAAGTACTGAAAACTTCTTTTGTTCAGGACAACGAATCGTTGTCAACAAAAGGGGTTTTGCGAGGATTGCATTATCAGATGCCTCCATACGCTCAATCAAAATTAGTTAGAGTCATAAAAGGGGAAGTGTATGATGTAGCCGTTGATATCAGGAAAGGCTCACCCACATTTGGACAATATACAGGAGTTTTATTAACGGAACGGAATAAAAAGCAGTTTTTTATTCCAAGGGGATTTGCTCATGGTTTTGTAGTTTTAAGTGAGGAAGCAATATTTTTTTATAAATGTGATAATTATTATGCTCCTGAATCAGAAAGAAGTATAAACTTTGATGACCCTGATTTAAATATTGACTGGAATATTGATTTAAAAAAACTCATGCTTTCTGATAAAGATAAAAAGGGAGTGAGTTTCAAAGAAGCCGATTTGTTTGATTTTAATACAAATTTGTATGAATAGCAGAAAAATCTTGGTAACCGGAAGTAATGGGCAGTTGGGGAGTGAATTGCGTAAAATTGCCAATGACTATGATGATTTTACATTTCATTTTACCGATGTAGCTGAATTAGACATTACCAATTATGAAGCCTTAGTTAATTTTGTAAAAGATAAAAAAATAAATACAATAATTAATTGTGCAGCCTATACCGCAGTTGATAAAGCTGAAGATGAGAAAGAATTAGCATTAAAGATTAATGCTGAGGCAACTGCAAATCTTGCAAAAATAATGCATGATACTAAGGGTCAATTAATTCATGTGTCTACGGATTATGTATTTAAGGGAAACAATTTTTTGCCTTACTCGGAAATTGACAAAATCGACCCCATTAATTATTATGGTTTTTCTAAACTTAAGGGTGAAGAAGAGATATTTAAATTCCCAATAAATGCTCAGATAATCAGAACTTCTTGGTTGTACTCCTCGTTTGGAAATAATTTTGTTAAAACCATATTACGGGTAGCTAAAGAAAGAGATGAGTTAAAAGTGGTTTTTGATCAAATAGGTACACCCACCTATGCGGCAGATTTAGCCCAAGCCATAATGACTATTTTAGCAAAAGAAAAAGCGGCAAGTAGTGTTCCATCCGTTTATCATTATTCCAACGAAGGAGTGGCTTCATGGTTTGATTTTGCGATAGCAATAGTGGAGGGATCAAGCAGTAAATCAAAAATATTACCAGTCAGAAGTTCAGAATTCCCAACCATAGCAAATCGACCAAACTATTCGGTGCTTGATAAAACTAAGATTAAAAAAGAATATAATTTGGAAATCCCTTATTGGAAAGATTCTTTACAAGTATGTTTAAAAAAATTGAATAATGATGAGTAAAGCCATATTAGTTACCGGTGGAGCCGGATTTATTGGTTCTAATTTTGTTCCGTATTTTCTAAATAAATATTCAGAATATCATTTGATAAACTTGGATAAATTAACCTATGCAGGGAATTTGGATAACCTGAAAGAAATAGAAAAAAGCGAACGATATACTTTTGTACAAGGAGATATTTGCAATCGTGAATTGGTGGAATATCTTTTTAAAACCTTTGACATTAGAGGAGTGATTCATTTTGCAGCCGAATCGCATGTGGACAATTCTATATCAGGACCTGAAGTTTTTATTCAAACTAACATAAATGGGACATTTACTTTGATTGATGTTGCCAGAAAATATTGGATGAATGCTCCTTTCGAATATAAAGAGGGCTATGAAAAATGTCGTTTTCATCACATTTCTACTGATGAGGTTTATGGTACTTTAGGTGAAACTGGATTGTTTGAAGAAGTTACTCCTTATGCACCAAATTCACCCTATTCAGCGGCCAAAGCCAGTTCTGATTTTATTGTTAGATCATATCATCATACCTATGGAATGGATGTAACAACTAGCAATTGTTCAAATAATTATGGTCCAAAGCAGCATAATGAAAAACTGATTCCCGTTATTATTCGTAAAGCCATAAACGGTGAAAATATTCCCATTTATGGCGATGGAAAGAATATACGTGATTGGTTGTATGTTTTGGATCATTGTACAGGAATTGATTTGGTTTATCATACTGGCAAATCTGGAGAAACGTATAATATTGGTGGAAGAAATGAAAAAACAAATATGGATATCGTAAACCATATTTGTGAATATTTAGATAAAAAACAACCCAAAACTCAAGGATCATACAAAGATCAAATTTCCTTTGTACAAGATAGAGCAGGCCATGATAGGCGCTATGCCATTGATGCAACAAAAATAGAAAAAGAATTGGGCTGGAAGGCTGAAGAGAATTTTGAGAATGGTATTATTAAAACCATTGAGTGGTATTTAAATAATCTATAGAATATGTACAATAAAATAGTAAACAAAGAAGAAATTATATCAGTTATTGGTCTTGGGTATGTAGGATTACCAATAGCATTAGAATTTGCAAAGGTAGCAAAGGTAATTGGTTTTGATATCAAACCAGACCGTGTTGAATTAATGAAACAAAATATTGATCCAAGTAAAGAATTGGAGTCTCATGAATTCGAAGGATGTGACATTGAATTTTCCGCAAATGCTGAGGATATTAAAAAAGCTAAATTTCATATTGTTGCTGTACCAACACCTATTGATGATCATAATCAGCCAGATTTAACGCCCGTAATTGCCGCATCTAAAACAGTAGCTAGAGCTTTAAAAAAAGGTGATTATGTGGTTTACGAATCTACAGTTTATCCAGGTTGTACAGAAGAAGATTGTGTACCTATTTTGGAAGAAATCTCGGGATTAAAAATGGGAGAAGATTTTAAAGTAGGATTTTCACCAGAAAGAATAAATCCAGGAGATAAAGTAAATACCTTAACCACTATTACAAAAGTTGTATCAGGTAGTGATGATGAAGCATTAGAGAATATAGCCAAAATTTATGAAATGGTTATTAAGGCTGGTGTTCACAGAGCCCCATCTTTGAAAGTAGCTGAAGCAGCAAAAATAATTGAAAATACGCAGCGCGATGTAAATATTGCATTAATGAATGAATTATCGTTGATATTCAATAGAATGAATATTAATACATTCGACGTATTAGAAGCAGCTGGAACCAAATGGAATTTTTTGAAATTTTTCCCTGGTTTAGTAGGGGGGCATTGTATTGGTGTTGATCCTTATTATTTACTTTACAAAGCGAAAGAATTAGGGTATCATGCAAAAATGATAGATTCAGGTAGATTTATTAATGACAGTATGGGAGCTTATGTTGCCAAACAAACTGTTAAAAAAATAATAGCAGCCGATAAAAATGTAAAAGATGCGCGTGTATTAGTAATGGGGGTGACCTTTAAGGAGGATGTTTCAGATATTAGAAACTCAAAAGTAGTTGATGTTGTAAACGAATTAAAATCATATAGTGTAAATGTGGATGCCATTGATCCACATGCATCGAAACAGGAGATAATGGAAGAATATGGTTATGAAATTCGGGATAAACCGGAAGGTAAATACGATGCAATAATTGTAGCAGTTCAGCATGAAGAATACAAGAATTTATCGGAAGATTACTTTAAAGGATTATTGAGTGAAAAAGGGTTGTTTATAGACCTTAAAGGTATTTATAAAGACAAGGTTAAGGATTTGAATTATTGGAGTTTGTAAGGAACTTCGCATTTGATAAGTTTATACGTAAAATGATGAAAAAAATAGTATATATAGGAATGAGTGCGGATATTATTCATCCAGGGCATTTAAATATAATAAAAGAAGGAGTTAAACTTGGAGAAGTTACTGTAGGTCTATTAACAGATACTGCAATTGCAAGTTATAAAAGATTACCCTATCTAAGTTATGATCAGAGGAAATTAATTGTCGAGAGTTTAAAGGGTGTCGATAAGGTGATTCCTCAAGACTCCTTAGATTATGTTCCAAATTTGCTTATTGTAAAACCCCATTTTGTTGTGCATGGTGATGATTGGAAGGAAGGTATTCAACAAGTTACGAGGCAACGAGTTATAGATACTATTACTGATTGGGGGGGGAAAGTGATTGATATTCCTTATACTCAAGGAATTTCATCAACAAAATTGAATGAAAATATTAAAGCAATTGGAACAACCCCTGAAATTAGAATGAAAAGACTTAGACGGTTAATTCAGGCAAAACCAATTGTTCGAATCTTAGAATCTCATAGTGGATTAACAGGACTTATTGCTGAGAATATTAAGGTAGATATTAATGGTAAAGAACAAGAGTTTGATGGCATGTGGTCAAGTAGTTTGACAGATTCGACATCTAAGGGAAAACCTGATATTGAAGCTGTTGATATTACAACAAGAATGCATGGATTAAATGACACCTTAGAATGTACTACCAAACCAATAATTTATGATGGAGATACAGGAGGAAAGTTAGAACATTTTGTATTTACTGTTAGGACACTAGAAAGACACGGAATATCTGCTGTTATTATTGAAGATAAAACAGGATTAAAGAAGAACTCATTGTTTGGAACTGCAGTACCACAGACACAAGACACCATTGAAGATTTTTCAGAGAAGATTAAAGCTGGTAAAAATGCACAAGTGACAGATGATTTTATGATTATTGCCAGAGTTGAAAGCTTGATTTTAGGTAAATCTGTTGAAGAAGCATTGGAAAGAGCTCATGCATATGTTGGAGCTGGTGCTGATGCGGTAATGATTCATAGCAAGGAAAAAACAGGTTTGGATATTAAAGAGTTTTGTAAGTCTTTCAGAAAAAGTAATAAAAATACGCCTATTGTTGTTGTTCCATCAACGTTTAATCATATAACTGAAGAAGAATTTTCAACATGGGGAGTGAATATTGTTATTTATGCTAACCATATGTTAAGAGCATCTTATCCAGCTATGGTTGATGTAGCAAAATCTATATTATCGAATGGTAGATCATATGATGCTAATGATAAATGCATGCCTATTAAGGAAATTCTTGAATTAATACCCGGCACAAAATGATAAAACCAGAACAGTTTTACAAATTGCTTCAAAGCAATGGAGTAGAATTTTTTACAGGAGTCCCCGATTCTTTATTGAAAGATATTTGTGCTTATATCACGGAAAAGACTAAGTATTCAAGACATATTATAGCAGCCAATGAAGGAAATGCTGTGGCTTTAGCAAGCGGTTATTATTTGGCAACAGAAAAAATTCCTTTAGTATATATGCAAAACTCGGGAATTGGAAATGCTATAAATCCATTATTGTCACTTGCGGATGAAGATGTTTATAGTATCCCCATGTTGTTGATGATTGGTTGGAGAGGTGAACCTGGGATAAAAGATGAACCTCAACATATTAAACAAGGAAAGGTTACTCTAGGTGTTTTAGATGCTATGGGAATTGAATACGTAATATTGCCAGATTCTTTTAATGAGGCTCAAATAGTAATAGAAAAATCTATTCAAAGAATATCTCAAACAAAATGTCCATTTGCACTTATTGTTAAAAAAAACACCTTCGAAAGTTATTCACTAAATGAAGGCAGCACAAAAGTACTTTCTATTTCAAGGGAGAATGCTATAAAGGTCATTGTTGATCATCTTGAAGAGGATGCAATTGTAGTCTCTACAACAGGTAAAGCATCACGAGAATTATTTGAATATAGAAGTCAAAAAGGGCAAGGTCATCAGAGGGATTTTCTAACTGTTGGTTCAATGGGACATGCTAATCAAATTGCACTGACTATTGCCTTAGAAAAACCGAATAGAAATGTTTATTGTTTTGATGGTGATGGTGCTGTGTTAATGCACACAGGTGGTATGGGTATCATTGGAGATTATAAACCTCAAAACTTAAAACATATAATTTTTAATAATGGAGCTCATGAATCTGTGGGAGGACAGCCGACAATTGGATTTGATGTTGATTTTTCCAAATTGGCAAAAGGGTTTAATTACAGCACTACTTTAAAAGCTTCATCTAAGGAAGAAATTGAAAAATACATGCCTTTATTGAAAAATACACAAGGACCTATATTACTTGAGATATGGGTATCTATGGATTCTAGGAAAGATTTAGGTAGACCTACAATTTCACCTAAAAATAATAAAAATGATTTTATGAGATTTTTACAAGATGGATCAAATAATATTTGAAGATAAAGACAATCTCAACAAAATTTCAATTTTATTAAGGCAAAAAAATATAGAAAGAGTTTTTGTTGTTTCTGGAAAAAAATCATATGATAATTCTTCAGCACGAGAAATTATCCAACCCATCTTGACTGGTTTTTCGGTATTTAGATTTTATAATTTTGAAGAAAATCCCAAAGTTGAGGATGTAATTAGGGGTGTGAATTTTTTTAATGAAAATAATTGTCAGATAATAGTTGCTATTGGAGGAGGTAGTGTTATCGATATGGCAAAGTTGATCAAGGCTTACCATGATAATTTTATTGATATAAAATCAAAAATTTCAAACAGTCGAGTTGGGGAGTGTTCGAAGGAATTAATAGCAATTCCAACTACAGCTGGTTCTGGAAGTGAAGCAACTCAATTTGCAGTTGTTTATATTAATAAAATTAAATATTCTGTTTCAAATGTGAATCTTTTACCTAATATTGTTCATTTGGTACCTGAATTAACATATTCTACATCTCCTTATTTGACAGCCATTACAGGCTTAGATGCTTTTTCTCAAGCAATTGAATCGTGGTGGAGTGTGAATTCTACAGAAGAATCAATAGCTTATTCTAAAGAAGCAGTAAAGATTATTTACGAAAATTTGGGTTCTGCCATTGAGAATAATAGAGGTGCAAAAAGACTAGTTCAGCAAGCATCTTATTTGGCAGGAAAAGCTATAAATATTGCGAAAACTACAGCACCTCATGCTTTATCTTATGGCTTTTCAACTTATTGCAATTTACCGCATGGTCACGCAGTTTCAATATTTCTACCTAATTTTGTGGAGTTACACACCAAAATTAATATAAATAATTGTAATGATTCTAGAGGTGTTGAATATGTGAATGATGTTATGAACAGTATAGCAGCACTTATGGGGACGGCAATAGAATTTTTAGCTGATAAAATTTATATGTTTATTAATGATTGTGGAATTTCAATTAATTATAAAGAATTAAGTATTACTAGGCAAAGGTTTGAAAAATCGATATCAAATATTAATCAAGAAGGACTTAAAAATAATCCGGTTATAATAAATTCTGAATTTATTTCTGAATTGTATTTTTCTAAATTAAATAATAAGTAATTGTATTCGGAGATAAATAATATCATATAATGAAAAGCAAATTAGAATACATATTAAAGCACAACCTCTTAATACAACAGATTTATAAAATAACCCTAAGTCTGTTTTTTAGATTTGTTGGTTTGTTTATAAGAACAGATGAAAAACTTATTCTTTTAAATTCTTTTGGTGGACGAAAGTATAATGATAGCCCTAAAGTTATTTTTGAATATATGTCAAACCATGTTTTGTATAAAGACTTGACTTATGTATGGGCTTTTGAGAGTCCGCAAGATTTTGATATTCTAAATGCAAAAAAGATTAAAATCGATTCATGGACATACTTTATAACTGCTTTGAAAGCTAAATATTGGATATCGTCAGTAAACATTGAAAGAGGTTTAAAATTTAAAAAGAAAAATACAATTTATCTTAACACATGGCATGGTGCTGGAACAAAAAAAATAGGGAACGCTGTTGCTGGACGAAAAGATTTTGATTTTTCGAATGTTAATATAATGCTTGTTCAAAGCGTATATGAAAAGAAAATTTTTAGAAAAGATTTTCTAGTTCAGAATAATGATTTTTTACTTAGTGGATTTCCTAGAAGTGATGAACTATTTTACACAGATAAGGATCAGATAGAGCAATATAAAAAGGAACTAAATATTCCATCAAACAAAAAAATATTACTTTATGCACCTACATGGAGAGATAGTATAAATGGTGGGCAAAGTTATGATATAAAACCTCCAATAAATATAAATAAGTGGCAAAACCAATTAGGTGATGAGTATATTGTATTATTTAGAACGCATGCATTTACTACTAAGGTACTAAATATGAAGTTCAATGATTTTGTTCGTGATGCATCCTCTTACGAAAATCTTAATCATCTACTAAAAATAGCTGATATTGTTATAACTGATTATTCCACCTTAGTTTTTGATTATTCTATTCTTGAAAAGCCATTTTTATGTTTTGGTTATGATTATTGTAGATATAAGGAGGAAAGAGGATTTTACCTTGATATCGAGAAAGAATATCCTTCAGGTGTGTTGAAAACAGAGGATGAAGTCTTAAAGTATATTATGGAGATGGATTATGAACACGAAGTTGAAAAGGTGCGTAAATTTAAAATGAAATTTATTGAAGCAGGAGGAAAAGCAACGGAGTTATCAGTAAAAAGAATGTTTAATATCAGTTAGATCCTAAATATGAATATATTAATCAATTCCGGCAGGATACCTCCATTTTTAACAACGCGTAGAAAACTAATTTTAGATTTAATACATAAAGGTCATAAAGTTATTTTGACTGGTTATCAAGAGGGATTTGAAGAAGAAGTTGAAAAAATTGGAGCATCTCTTATTGTGGTTCCATTTGACAGAGCTGGCTTTAACCCAATTAAAGATATGGTTCAAGTCTATCGATATTACAAAATAATCAAAAAATATAACATAGACATAGTACATAGTTATACTATTAAACCTAATGTGTTTGGAAGTATTGCAGCTAAATTAAGTGGAGTTAAAGAAGTCTATCCAACTTTAAATGGGGTAGGATATGCGTTTTCAGGACAAGGGTTAAAAGCAAAAGTAGTTCGGTTGTTTGCCTCAATACTGTATTTTATCGCCTTTAAATGCAGTATAAAAATTTTTTTTCATAATTCTGATGACATTAATCTAATGGTAAATTCGCATTTAGTAAAAAGAAATAAATGTGTTTTAACATTGGGTTCAGGTATTGATATGGAATACTATAAGGAACAAGAAATGCCAAATTCTATCTCGTTTTTATTAATATCTAGGTTGTTAAGAGCTAAAGGAATTATGGAATACTTGAAAGCTGCCAAATTTGTAAAAGAAAAGTACCCAGATGTTGAATTTAATTTAGTAGGTCCAATTGATCCTAATCCTACTGGAATTAAGCTGTCAGATATTCAGGATTATCTGGATAATGATATAATAAAATATCATGGTCCTCAAGATGATGTTCGTCCGTTTATTAAAGGCTCTTCAGTTTTAGTATTGCCTTCATATAGGGAGGGATTACCTCATACTATATTAGAGGCAATGTCTATAGGTAGAGCAATTTTGACTACGAGTGCACCCGGGTGCAAAGAAACTGTAGAGGATGGAGTTAATGGCTTTCTAGTAAAGCTATATAGTAGTTCTGATCTAAAAGAAAAAATAATAGAGATGATTGAGAATCCAGAAAAAGTTATTGAAATGGGAAAACAATCAGTTTTACTTGCTAAAGATCGATTTGAGGTTAGTATAGTAAATAATATAATATTAAGTACTATGGGACTTAATATATCAAATTAATAAATGATGAATTATAAAGACTTAAATTTTGATAAGGAATCATGTTTTCTAGTTACAGGAGCAGCTGGTTTTATTGGTTCAAATTTAGTTGAGGTATTGCTAGATATGGGATATAAGGTGAAAGCCTTAGATAATTTATCAACAGGGAAAAAAGAAAATATTGAATTGTTTATTGATAATTCAAATTTTTCATTTTTACAAGGCGATATTGTTGATTTGAGTACTTGCATTGAAGCTTGTAAAGGTGTTCATTTTGTTTTACACCAAGCAGCTTGGGGTAGTGTGCCTAGAAGTATTGAAATGCCACTTTTTTATGAGGAAGTGAATATTAGAGGCCAACTAAATATGTTGGAAGCAGCGCGCCAATGTGGTGTACAAAAATTTGTTTATGCTTCAAGTTCATCTGTTTATGGCGATGAGCCAAATTTGCCTAAACAAGAAGGAGTTGAGGGAAATTTATTATCTCCTTATGCCCTAACAAAAAAAACAAATGAGGAATATGCTAGATTATATACAAAGCTTTATGGTTTAGATACTTATGGTTTGCGGTATTTTAATGTTTTTGGAAAAAGGCAAGACCCAGACGGTGCTTATGCTGCTGTATTACCTAAATTTATTAAGCAACTATTAAATAATGAGCAGCCAATAATTAATGGAGATGGTAAGCAAAGCAGAGATTTTACGTATATAGATAATGTAATTGAAGCTAATTTAAAAGCTTGTTTTGCGCCTACAGAAGTTGCTGGCGAAGCTTTTAATATTGCGTTTGGTGGTAGAGAATATTTAATTGATATTTATTATCATCTTTGTAAAGCTTTAAATACAGATATTAATCCTATTTTTGGTCCAGATAGGACCGGCGATATAAAGCATAGTAATGCTTCAATTGAGAAAGCGCAAGAAATGTTGGGGTACAATCCACTATGGAGTTTTGAGCGGGGAATTAAGGAAGTCATAACTTGGTATAAAGATAATTTATAATGAATGAGCCTATAAGAATATTGCAAGTTTTAGCTGGTATGAACCGTGGTGGTTCAGAGGCTTTTATTATGAATGTTTATAGAAATATTGATAGGAGCAAGGTTCAATTTGATTTTATTCTTTATAGAAAAGAAGAGTGTGATTTTAACGAAGAAATTCGACAATTAGGAGGTAGAATATTTTGGGTTCCCAGATATACAGGAAAAAATCATTTTAAATTTAAAAATGCTTGGAATAAATTCTTTAAAGAACATTCAGAGTATAAAATTATTCACGGTCATGTTCGCAGTGCAGCTTCAATATATTTAAGTATTGCAAGAAAATATGGGTTAAGAACGATTGCTCATAGCCATAGCACTTCTTCACGCGGAAATATTTTGGAACAATTAGGTAAAAAGATATTGCAATATCCTATCAGAAAAATAGCAGATCATTTATTTGCTTGTTCTGAAAAGGCAGGGAAATGGTTATTTGGAAAGAATAGGAATTTTAAAGTTATTAATAATGCAATAGAGGTTGATAAATATATTTTTGAAAAGTCAGTTAGAGCTGCAAAAAGAGATGAATTGAAAATTAAGGATAAATTTGTTATCGGTCATATAGGTACATTTACTCATCCAAAAAATCACTCTTTTTTAATTGATGTATTTAAAGAGATTCACAAAAAATATAGTAATGCTGTTTTATTATTAATTGGAAAAGGAGAATTGCAATCAATAATTGAAAAAAAGGTCAATTATTTAGGATTAACTGAGAATGTTATTTTTACAGGAGTTCGGGCTGATATTCCAGAATTATTACAAGCAATGGATGTATTTGTATTCCCTTCATTATTTGAAGGATTACCAGTAACCTTAATCGAAGCACAAGCGTCTGGTTTAAAGTGTGTTGTATCTGATTCTATAACAAAAGAAGTTGGGATTACTGATTGTCTAGAATTTGTATCATTAAAAGATTCACCTGCTATCTGGTCTAATAAGATTATAGATAGTTTCAGTTGTTTTATTAGAAAGAATAATTATGAAGAGGTTAAAACTAATGGTTATGACATTCAGGCAACTTCAAACTGGCTTGAATTTTTTTATATGTCTTTATAACAATTTTTTTTATTATAAGCCTTAAAATGTGAAAAAATGGTGATTGTTGGTATAATAGGTTGCTTATTAGTGTTATTGTTTGTTCATACTGTATTAAAAGATTTTAAATCCCCTCCATTTATACTTGGTGCATTATGGCTGTTTGCCTATGTCTCTTTATATATATTTAAAGGTGGTATTGCCAATTTTAACAGTATCTATTATCTTTCATTTTTGATTGGACTATGCTTTTTTGTTTTTGGTTTTTTTTTAAAAGTTGGAAATCGAAATAGGATTAATAGTAACATTATATTTGAAAGAAAAAGTTATATACGATTTAAGCTGCCATATATACAGATTTTTTTATTGATAGCTTTTATTTTATTTCTTATTTATATAATAAAAGCAGCTCTTTTTGTATCTAAAGAATTTGATTTTAATTTTTGGCGTACTCTTAGTCGAGGTCGAAAAACTGGAGATTTAAATATCCCTCTAGTGGTAGAATATTCTAGAAGTGCAATTATTGCACTTTCTACTGTTTGTGGTATAATATATTTTAGTAATTCTTCGAAATTAAACAGGCGTCATTTTATATTTTCTTCAATAATAGCTTTGTTTTATGTTGTGACTGCTGGGAATAGAGGAGCAATTTTTCTTTGGGTATTGTCATTAACATTTAGTTATTTAATTATTAAAAATTTTGATAATAGAAAGCTATTTTCCATACTTTGGAAAATGGCTCTAATTATTATAGGAATTTTTGTAGTTACTAATTTTGCAAAGTATGTTTATACAGATCAAAGCGATCCACTTAAATTTTCAATAAATCTTATTGGACATTATTTTTCATCCTCAACTGTTGCTTTTGTTGAATGGATGAAATTACCCAGAGACTATCTATTTGGGGCAAATACATTTCGTTTTTTTTTAGCAATTCTTGATGCAATTGGTATGGATGTCAAGGTACCTGAATTAATCCAAGAAGAAATACATTTTTATGGTGATAAAACAAATATTTATACAGTATTGCATTATTATACCAAAGATTTTGGGTTGTTATATGCATTTGTAATGCAATTAT
This sequence comes from Salinivirgaceae bacterium, assembly GCA_016342715.1. Classification (GTDB taxonomy): domain Bacteria; phylum Bacteroidota; class Bacteroidia; order Bacteroidales; family SZUA-534; genus JAEINW01. The sequence continues at coordinate 32,019 of JAEINW010000001.1, forward strand.
TAATGGGGATGTTCTATGGTGTTTTATATACTCATTCAACTTTATCAAAGAAGCTAAATATTTTTTATATTGCTTTATTATCTATTTTATATTTTCCTTTAATTAATCAATTTTTTGATGATAAGTACTTTTCTATATTATCATCGTGGATACAATTGTTTTTTTGGATATGGTTGTTTACAAGAAAGTTATTTTTAACAGGTGATGAAATCGTAGTAGATGATGAAATAACTTAATTTATACTAATGAAACACTCACGAGAAAGATTCTCACATTAGGACATGAAAATAATTTGAGTGTTTCATGATATATACAAGATGTAAGTTCTTTTATAAATTTGCATTTAATAAAAAAAAGAATTTTAAATAAATTATATACACGTGAAAACAGTTCAAGTATTACTATCATCATATAATGGTGAAAAATATATTCTTCAACAATTAGGTAGTATTTTTAAGCAGAAAGGCGTGGATGTTTTTTGTTTGGTAAGGGATGATGGTTCAAAGGATAATACTCTTAATATATTATTAGATTGTAAAAAGGTCTATAAAAATTTGGAGGTTATAGTAGGAGAGAATATCGGTTATGGAGCTAGTTTTTTGGAACTAATTAAGCTTTCTGGTGATTTTGATTTTTATTCATTCTCAGACCAAGATGATGTATGGGAGCCCTTAAAGCTAATAGCAGCAGTTGAACACATAAAAAAAATGGAGAATGTTCCTACTATGTATTTTTCTAATTTAACAATTGTTGATAATGAATTAAATAAAATTGGAGTCTTACATAATATCGGCAATCCTATTCCAGATGATAAGTTAACAGCATTAGTTCAAGGATTTACTCATGGATGTACTATGGTTTTTAATAAAAATTCCCGAAATTTAGTTAATAGCTATAAGCCACTTCAGAGTTATGCTCATGACTTTTGGATTCCTCTAATTCACTTTTTTGTTGGAAAAATTATATACGATAAAAATTCATTTATAAATTATCGTCAACATGATAATAATGTATTTGGACAAAAACGCTCTCTATTAAGATTATTGATGCTTAAATTAACTTTTTTCTCTGAAAAGAAAAATTATTATTCATTGTTGGCTAAAGATTTGATTCTGGGATTTAAAAATATTTTAAATACAGAAGATTATCAAAACCTTAAGGATATATCCGAATATAGTAACACTTTTAGTGGCAAGCTAAAGCTATTGTTTAATAGGAAAATTAAAAGAAATACTTTTAAGGGAACAATTATTTTAAAGTTCTTAATATTATTTTCAAAATTTTAGGATTACGTAAATTATTTATGGTGGCAGACAAGCTTTTTCAAGTATTAAAAAATCTTTCATATACAATAATATCAAATCTGGTATCATTACTAGTTTCAGTGTTTGTGATTCTTATTATTCCTAAATTAATTGGAGTTGTAGAATATGGTTATTGGCAATTATATTTATTTTATACCCTGTATGTTGGTTTTCTTCATTTTGGTTGGAATGATGGCATTTATTTAAGGTATGGAGGTGCCGATTATAATTCTTTAGACAAACGGTTGTTTTTTTCGCAGTTTCATATGTTGGTTATATTGCAAATTTTTGTTGCAATTGTTACAGCCATAATTACATATTTTTATGTTGAGGATGGTAATCGAACCTTTATCTTTTACATGGTCTCTTTATGTTTGGTTATTACAAACATAAGATGGATGCTAATATTTGTACTTCAGGCTACAAATAGAATAAAGGAGTATGCATTTATTACTTTAATAGGTAGGATATTGTATATAAGTATAATTTCAGTTTTATTAATAAGTGGTTTTAGGAATTATAAATTAATGATTTGGGCAGATGTTATCGGAAAAGCTATCTCATTATTATATGCAATATATTGCTGCAAGGACATTGTATTTAGGAAAATCTCCTCATTCTATTTTAGTTTTAATGAAACCATTCAAAATATTTCTGCGGGTGTTAAATTAATGTTTGCAACAATAGCAAGTATGTTAGTAATTGGAGTTGTAAGATTGGGAATTGAACGGACTTGGGATGTAAGTACCTTTGGTAAGGTGTCATTAACATTAAGTATCTCAAACATGATGATGATATTTATTAATGCTGTTGGTATAGTTATTTTCCCTTTATTAAGGCGTGCTAATCAAGATAGATTACCAAACATTTATACATCTATAAGAGATTTATTAATGGTTATGCTACTTGGGATACTTATAATTTATTTTCCATTAAAAGAAGTGCTTGCTTCCTGGTTACCTAAATATGCCGAAAGTTTACGGTATATGGCTTTACTTTTTCCCATTTGTATATATGAGGGTAAAATGGCTCTTTTAATAAATACCTATTTAAAGACTTTACGCAAGGAGCAATTAATGCTAAAGATCAATATTGCTACTCTAATTTTGAGTACCGTAATAACTTTTGTATTTACAGTTGTGCTCAATAATCTTAATCTGGTTATAGTTTCTATTGTATTTCTTCTGGCTTTTAGAGCAGTGTTAGCAGAATATTTTCTTTCTAAAATATTAAAAGTACACCTTGGTAAGGATATTATTTTAGAACTTATATTGACTCTTGTTTTTATTGCATCCGGTTGGTATATTGATTCATGGTTAACTGTCATTGTTTATGGTGTATTCTATTTACTATATATACTTGTTAAGTATAAAGTTATAATTCAAGCAATAAATGATTTAAAAAAAATAGCAAAGGAGTAACTAAATAATATCATAAATGTTTAAAGGAATTATTAAATACAATTCATTTTTTTTTACGCTACCAATACTAGCTTCTTTAGCTTTAATATTTAGAGCTTTATTGCCATTTCAGTTAGCTCTTTCAGGCGGAGCTTTTTTTGTTTTTAGTGTATTTTATCTATTTAAATTTTCATTAAAAGATATTTTCAATGATGTAATAAGTGCATTAAAGAGTGGAATTTTATTCTTTACCGTTGCATTAATTTTATTGATAGTAATAGCATACTCTAAAACAGGATTATCAATAGTTGAGAAAGAGGCTTTTAGAGTTATATCTAGTATAATAATGTTTGTACTGTTATATATTGTATCTAAAAGAAAAGGAATTGTATTCGTAATAAATAAATTTATAGATCTTTTCTTACTGTTTGTTTTAGTAATAGTATTCTATGCTATATATAGGCTTTCGAATCCTTTATATTCTCTTAGTTTGTTTTCCAGAAGCATTGATTTCAATATGTTCTCGATGTATCTTATAATGACTATAATTTTGATAGCTTATAAATTACATAATAAAAAATATTCTAAGTGGAAGATTTACGGATTTAATTTATTTCTTTTTATATTAACAATAATTATTATTTTTTCTTCTTCACGAAGAGGAATAATTATATTAGGAGCCTTGTTTATTGTAATCCTTTGTGGGTTAATCATTAGGAGTTATCGAAAGACCTCAAAAAAGTTTGGTTTGTATTTTATTCTACTTACGCTTTTAGTAACTACTTCATTTTTTATTGTTGCAAATAACAATTTAAGATATTATTTAACTACTCAAATTAAATCAAATTCATTTAAGTGGAAACTAAATGCAATTGCATCTGATTATAATTCTATTGTAAGTAAAGATCCAAACATCATACATTTTTTTCATCCTTTACCCGTGGGTTCAAAAACTATTAGAAAAGAAATTTTAAAAAATTATAGTAAAAATCAGGATGTAAATAGTGTATATCAAAGTATAAATAACTTAGCACTTTTTACTAAATCAAGAAAAGAGCTTAATTCTTTAATTAAAGAGGCAAAGATAATTCCAGATACTATTTTTACGAAACAAAATACAATACAATTACCTAATTACTACAATTTAGATTATAATTTTAAATACAGCTTTATACCTATTAGTTTTGGTAATTGCGAATTAAGATCTTTTACGCCAAACGTTAATGATTCTACTTTTGTTTTTCAATCACTTAAGCCAAATGATAGATGTAGAATACTTAGCTTTTTACCACTAAGTGATAGTTCAAGATTTACTTTGGAATTTACTTATTTTGATTCTCAGCAATCAACTAACATTAAAATCTTTGATAAGAAAAGAAATCCATTACCATTTGTATTGATGGATACGGTAGTAAATATTGGAGTAAATAAGTTTAAAAAACAATATAGAGTTGAAATATTTGATGCTGAATCCGATCAACTTTGTATTGAGATTGATTTTGTTGCTCCTTATTTAAAAATGTCAAATGTCAATTGGACGAGACAAAGTTTATCCTCTGAAGCAAAGTATTCTCCTGTAAAAGCAATTTTTAATAAACAAGATTATAATAAAAGAATTGATTTAATAAAAAAATTACATAATCCTAATCAGCATTTATTAATTAATAGAGATTCTTTATTGTTAATCCATGATTTAATTTTAGCCAACGAAGATTTTAGAAATTATGCAAGATGCGAAATTGATAGTATAACAAATACTAATGCATTTTTTAATGTAACTGATAATTATGGTGCTGTAATGAAAAAAGTACCAACAATCCCAGGGCAGAAATATGTTGTGTCGTATTATACCAATATTGATCCTCAAAATTTGTTTTATAGAGTTGGCAGATACCCTCAGGTTGAACCTGAATTTACTAAAATAGTTGAGCTTAAAAAAGAGTTTACAAAAGAGGGTGAATTGTTTTTTGTTAAGGATTCATTTATAGTTGAAGATTGTCTCTCCCTTCGTTCAAGTTTGGTAATTGGGTCAAAAATTAAAGATGATTCTTTAGTTGTTTCAAAATTTAAATACAAAATATATCCAGATACTAAAGAAATATGTCTTTCTCCTCGTCAATTAAAAGGTGCTCAAGAATTATTCAGAATGGCAAATATTGCTGATAGACAAAATGCACGATCTATTCAAGATAGTTTATTGAATTTTTATGGGTTAAATTTACCAACAAAAGAAACGGATTTACTTACAGGTCGCTTATTACATTATAAGTTAGGATTTAGTTTGTTTAAAAGATATAATTTAATAGCCAAGTTGATAGGCAATCAATTTAGTTATTTAAATATTTATGGGAAAGTTTTTTACTCAGAAGATACGGATTATGGGTATCCACACAATCCTGTGATATCAGCAGTTTTATATTCTGGGGTTGTAGGAGGTATTCTATATTTATGGTTTTTGGTATTAGCAATAGTTAAGTATATAAAAGGAAGGAAGAAATTTTCAATATTTTTTATTTTGTTCATTATTGCTTTTGCATTCTCATTTTTTAGTGGAAATAGTCACTTCTCAATTCCAATTTTTACATTGCTATCTTTTATTCCATTTCTTAATACTAAAACAATAACTAATAATGACTAAGATATCTATCATAGGCTCTGATTCTTTCATAGCCACTCAATTTCACAATTCAATCGAAAACGAGGAAAATATAAAATTATTTTCCCGTCAGTCATCAGGCAAGCAAAATGAAATTGTAAAAGATTTATTTCAAATTACAGCAAATAATTTCATAGGAGCTGAAGTTGTAATCAATTTTGCTGCAATAGTTCATCAGCCAAAACTTAAAGATGAGGCGATATACAAAAAGGTAAATACAGAATTACCCATTCATTTAGCTAAAGAAGCAAAAAAAGCAGGAGTGAAACACTTTATTCAAATGAGTACTGTTGCAGTTTACGGGAATGTTACATCAATTGATGAAAATATGCTTGAGAATCCAGTAAATATTTATGGTAAATCCAAACTGAATGCTGATAACGCTTTGTTAGCTATGCAGAATGAAAACTTTAAAGTGAGTATTATTCGTCCTCCAATGGTATATGGTGGTGGAAATGCTCCAGGTAATTTAATGAGTTTAATCAGGGCAGCTCAAAAAGGAATTCCAATGCCATTCAAAGGAGTGAATAATGCAAGAGATTTCATTCATGTAAGTAACTTGGTGCAGGCATTAAATTTAGTTGTTGCTAATACAATTACCGGAGTTGCTATTCCAACCGATAATAGTCCGGTATCAACTGAAGCAATTATAAATTTTGTAAAACTTCATTCGTCGAAGCGAGTTCGGCAGATTCAAATTCCTAAATTTGCACATGTTCTTGTGAAAAAGATGCTTCCTTCCATTTATACTAAAGTCTTTGGTGATTTAAGAGTGCAATGTAATTTGCCTGATACTTATCAACCTAAATATGGAATTGAAGAAGGATTAAAAGAGATGGTTGCAACGATTGAAGTCATTTAATTATTTCTTTTTCACCTGAACAAGGCTTAAAAGAAGTTATGGAATCGGTTTAAAACAACAAGGCAAACCCCTTATCTCTTTTCTTATATTTTTCAAGTTCCAGTTTGAAAAACTTGCTTTGTTGCAAACATATAAAATCCCTAAAAATAGTGAGATCTTCAAGTTCTTCCGTTTTGTTAAGAGCCTCAATATAGGCAGCTCGGTCTTCTGTAAATATTTTCAGTAAGGGTTCGTTGTGGTAAAATTGAATGTAATTCATTAACAATCTGGCAGTTCTTCCGTTTCCATCGCCAAAAGGGTGAATGTTTATAAAGTTATAATGAAAATCGGCAGCCAGTTTTAATACATCATTTTCATTAACATTAGCTAATTTATCATTTATATTTTTAAGTAGTTGGTTCAACAGGGATTCAACTTTTTTAAAATCGGGAAAATATTTTTTATCCACATAAACCTGAGCAAGTCGCAAATCACCTTTTGAAGTATCAAAAGAATCACCCATGGAGTTTACTTTGCCTCCAGTATGTTGCATTACTATTGCAGCAGTCTCTTTCAAAAAATCAATAGATAGGCTACATTTTGCCTGCGCTTTTTCCTTTATAAATAAGAAGGCATTATAATGGTCTTTTACCATTAAGTGGTCTGTCAATGGTTTGCCATTTGCAGTAATGCCATTTTCCAATAATATTATAGTGTCATTTTCACTAAGTGAGCAGCCTTCAATTTTGGTAGAATGGTAAACCATAGAAATCATAGATAATTTCTCATAATCGATTACCTGATCAAGGTTTAGATCAAGATATTTTTTTCTTAATAATTCCAATTCTTTCCACATGTGTGCAAAATTAGGATAAAATATATTGTTGATGGTAATATAAGTGGTTATTTTTGCATTTCTCTTTCTATAATTCGTTAATATTCGTGGCTAAAATATTTTTACTATGATATTTTTTACCTTATACTTTTTATAGCAGCGCTAGGCTTAACCTATTTAGTTCGTTTCTTAGCCCTCAAAAAATACATAATTGATAACCCCAATGAGCGCAGTTCACATACCATTCCAACATCGTGGTGGTGGGTTGGTAAAAGTCAATTAATCCCAAAATTGTCATTAGACTTCATCTAATTTGCAATTCGATAAAGAATATCTAAACCTTTCAACGATGCTGAAAGGTAAGATTTTCTAGATACGTCTTACGGCTGTTGTCATTGAAGATTTTGCAAATCTCTAATGACAAATCTCGGTTAATATAAAAAGCCAAACATCCATAAAGGGATTGTTTTGTTAACACCCGTTTCTATATTGTCTTTTACTAAATAGGCATCGCTTATTGTATTTATTTGTTGTCGTGTTTTATTTTTTCCTCCTACTTCAAAAGTATATTTATCGTCAATTAAAAAATCACCGTTTTTTGGTAAATTTATTTTGTGTTGGTATGACAACTGATTTATGAAGAAGGTTTCCCTCAGGTTTCCGCTTACTGCATTTTCTTCAGCAATGGAATATATTAAGTTAGTGTTTCTTAGGTGCAATTTTTCTGGTTTACTTAATTGGCTAACACCTTTGTTGCTTTGGTGTAGTTGGATTAATAAATGAGCCTTTTCTAAAAGCACCAAAGCTTTTATCATAAAGGGTCGAGAGAGTTCAATTTTTTCGCTTAGTTTACTAATGTTGGGTGTGAATGGAACACTTGTGGCAACTGAAAAAAGCAGTTTTTTAAGTTTAACAATATGGTTATAATCCAGATTTTCAATGGCACCCAAATCAACATCTAATATAAGTTGAATGGTATTCATTACTTTTTGATAGTAGTCTTCAATACCTTCAATAAAATATGGATACTGGCCGTATTTTAGATATTTATTGAATTCAAATACCGGTTTGATTTTTTTTAAAATATCAAAGGATATTTCTTGATGGTTTTCTAATATTTCATCCAATTTTAATTCAGGTAGTTTAATTTGACTTTCTAATTCAATAAACTCACGGAGCGATAATTCTGGTAATTCAAAAGTGATGGCTCTTCTGCTTAAATCAGATTCAGCTTGAAAAATATTGAGTATGGATGAGGAGGTGAAAAGTACCTGCAAGCTTGGAAAATCATCATAAATTAGCTTTAATTCTCGCGACCAATTGGGGTATTTGTGAACCTCATCTATTAATAAATGTTTACCATTATTAATAACGAATTGTTCAGCCAGACTGTAAAGCGTATTTTTTGTAAAGAAGAGATCATCCATGGCAAAATAGAGTACAGAATTATCTATAGGTAAAAATTTTTTAGCATACTGCAAAAGTAGGGTGGTTTTGCCGATACCTCGTGCACCTTTAATCGCAATTAAACGGTGCTTAAATATGTTCTCACTTATTAGAAACCGTTGAAAAGTTAAGTTTATTTGTTCAATTTTGCGGTTCGATTTTATAAGTAATTTTTCCATATGTTGTAATTATATATTTACAAATATAGTAAATAATGTTATTCGTTAATAACAAAAAGGGTTTATTATTGAAAATTATAAATAACATTCAATTTATTTTGTTTAATCTGTATGCTTAATTTTTTGTTTGTTAGTTTGATAATATCTTCCTCTACTCTTTTTAAATTCGTGAAAATTCGTGTACTTAGCGCAGCGTTCTTAGGAGCGTAGCGAATAAATTCGTGCTTAAAGAATATTATTATGCATTTAAACCAGATACTGACTTCTGGAGAAAACGAACAAACAGAATTTAAGTTAATTTGGAAAACAGATTGGCTTAAAACTATTTGTGCATTTTCAAATACCAAAGGTGGTGTTTTAATAATTGGTGTTTCTGATACTGGTGAAATTGAAGGGATTAAAAATAGTAAGAAACTTATTGAAGATATTCCAAATACCATTTTAAACCAACTTGCAATTATTTGTTCAGTGGAATTAAAATTGGTTGAAAATAAAGACATTATCCTTGTTGAGATAAAACCATCTTATGCACCGGTGTCTTTTAGAGGTGTTTTTTATGCTAGGAGTGGTGCTGTTACATTGGCCTTGAATGGGGGCGAATTATCCAAATTTTTACTTAAGAAATATGGAAAAACCTGGGATGATGTTATTGTAGATAATTTCACAATTCATGATATCAATATTGAAACTATTGAGTTTTTTAAATCATTGGCTAAAAATCGTATGCCATTTTTGGAAAAAGAAAGTGATTTGAAAGTACTATTGGAGAAACTAAACCTTTTTGATGGAGAATACTTAAAGCGAGCTGCTGTTTTACTTTTTGGCAAAAATCCACAAAAGTTTTTTATTCAATCGCATTCAAAAATTGGAAGATTCAAATCTGAAACAAATATTATTTCAAGTGATGTTGTGGAGGGTAATCTTTTTCAACAAGTTCAAGAGATACTTACTGTTTTACGAAATAAGTATTTAAAAAATGAGATTAGCTTTGAAGGGATATATCGAAAAGAGGAACTTGAGTATCCTGAAGCTGCATTACGAGAGGCAATAATAAATGCATTAATTCATCGCGACTATACAAATAATTCAAATTTGCAGATTAAAGTGTATGACTCTAAGTTGGTTTTGACAAATGGAGCTGATTTGCCAAGTCAATTGAATATAAATGATTTAGATAAACCCCATCCTTCTTTACCAACAAATCCCACTATTGCAGCAATTTTTTATAAGGCAGGTCTTATTGAAAACTGGGGGCGAGGAACTATAAATATGATTGAGGAGTGCATTGCTAAAGGCTTACCCATTCCGGAGTATAAATATGAATTTACAACTTTTCAAATTGTATTTCATAAAAATGACACTGTAAATGACACTGTAAATGACACTGTAAATGACACTGTAAATGACACTGTAAATGACACTAAAGAAAATCGTAATGAATTGATATTGAATTTAATCAAGAGTAATAATAAGATAACGTTACTTGAGATGGCCTCAGTATGTGGTGTGTCACTTCGAACAATTACAAGAGATATTGAAAAATTTAAAAAAATGGGTGTTTTGATCCGAGAGGGCAGTGATAAAACAGGACACTGGAAAGTAAAAAGCAACGAAGTATCTAAATGATTAATAAATATGATTTTTTCATTATAAGCAGAACGCTTCCAAAGAACTGATACTTTAATAATTTATTTTCTAATTTGTGACTTATATATTTTAACTATGATTATCTTTTACCTTATACTTTTTATTTCAGCTATTGGCTTAACCTACTTGGTTCGTTTATTGGCCATCAAAAAGAACATTTTTGATAATCCCAACGAGCGTAGTTCACATACCATTCCAACACCACGCGGAGGTGGTTTGGCTATTGTTATTGTCTGGTTTTTAGGCTTAGGCTATTTGTTTTGGGCTGGGCAAATAGAGCAAAACCTGTTTTTGGCTTTACTATCAGGACTTGTTTTAGCTATAGTGAGTTTATTGGATGATATTATGGATTTGAAACCAACTATTAGAATGTTGGCTCAAAGTATATCTGCTGTAGGAGCATTATATTTCCTTGGAGGGTTTCATATCTTACCAGAACTAAATAATCCGATTTTATTTTGGCTAATAAATATTGGTGTTTTTATTGGAATTATCTGGTTCATTAATCTTTATAACTTTCTAGATGGTATTGATGCCTATGCATCGCAAGAAGCTATTTTTGTTGCTGCTGGTTTGTTAATATTTACAGGGAATCCCATTCTAGGCTTATTAATCGTGGCCGTAGGAGGGTTCTTAGTTTGGAATTGGCCCAAAGCTAAAATATTTATGGGTGATGTTGGTAGTACACAATTGGGATTTATTTTAGTGGTTTTAGGTATTTATTTTCATAATAAAATAGAGTTGGATATTTTTAGTTGGCTGGTGCTGACATCTATATTTTGGTTCGACGCTTCTTATACACTTTTTAGGAGATGGAGGAATAAGGAAAAATTAAGTGTAGCTCATAAAAAGCATGCTTATCAGAGGCTTATTCAAGGAGGCTTTTCTCATTTGAAGGTAGATGTGCTTGCTATTGGATTAAACAGTCTTTTAATAGGCTTGGTTTATTTAAATAAATTATATTTTTCCACTGGAATTTTATTGTTGTTAATTGTTATCGGTTTGCTTTTCTTTGTCAATAGTAGAGTGGATAAATTTTTTCCATTTAAAAATGATTAATTGATAAAGTACTTTAAAAAATATGATAGCTCTTAAAAATTTAGATAAAAACAAATTATTAATAAATACATTTCAATTTACCCTGACCTTATGGATTTTTCGTATGGTTTTACCAGGTGTTAAGTATGTTTTTATTCCTACATTTTTGTTTTTTATTTTGTTAATTATTTCTACACAATCAAAATCAATCTTTAGAAGAGCCTATATTTTTGAGTTCCTAAAAACATTCAATCCATTATTAATTTTAGGAGTGTTCTTTTTCTTGGGGATTATAATCTCTGGTGAATTTTATAGTAGGGCATTTAAGGACATTTTTGAATATCTAATAAATCTATCCTTTTTAGTAATCTTTTTTGCTCTTACGCATCGTTCAAGAAAACAAGATGGCTTTTTAGCTGTTTTTAGAAGATTTGCTAAAATAATAAAAGGATCTTCTGTTATTATAGCAGTTCTGGGACTAACAAAATTTTCTTTACAACTTCTAAATTGGGACATGCCTCTTGACACTCCTTTTGGAACAGCTTTCAATCAGGATGTCAACTTTTATGCACTATATTCATTTCTTGGAGTAATTAGTTTTTATCCGCGCCTGGCAAAAGAAAACTTATTTAAAAAACGAATTACCGTTCAAATTTCTTTAGTAATATTGTTACTGAATATTATATTTTCTTTTTCATTCAGGTCTTTCTTTATACTAGGCTTTATTTTGCTAGTATTGATGTTTTTTCAAGTTTATATTATTATTAAAAGACATTCCATTCGAGTAAAATTATTAGCCCGAAATTTACGCTTACTGACTGTTTTGTTGGTTTTGTTTTTTGTATCTGTTTTTTATGGAATTAATCAAAGTGAATCCTTATATCAAAATTTGGTTGAAATATATAATGAAGAAAACGCTATTGATTTTAGAAATCAAGAAATAAAAGCGATAGCTCAAAACACATTCAATATAGATAAATGGGAGTATGCATTTGAAATCTTTCAATCTCAAAATTTAATACAAAAACTATTTGGTAGAGGATTTAATTATTTTGAGGCTTACGGATTGAAATTTAATGGAGATAAAAACATTTATGATTATCCTCACAATCCCGTATTGTCAGCTTTATTATACTCTGGTATTATAGGTGCAATTTTTATCTTATTTTTCATATTCACATCTTTTTATTATTCTGTTTTATATTTTAAAAAGTATCCATTATTTTCAATGATGCTTTTTGTAAGCCTCATGTTTGTATCCTTTAGCGGTAACAGTTTATTTAGTGTGCCCATCTTTTTATTTTTGTTTTCATTGTCTTTTTTAATTCGACATCAGGAAATTTCAGAACTAAAATTAGTGGTAAATATTAAAAAACCAGGAAGTAAATTTATAAAGGAGACATTCGACTATATTGTAGCTTCCATAGCCTTAGTAGCACTTTCTCCAATACTTATTATTTTAAGTTTCTTCATTGGCTTCACCATGGGATGGCCTGTAGTTTTTAGTCAGAAGCGTATTGGCCAAAATGGAAAATCATTTCGATTGCATAAATTTCGTAGTATGAAAAAATCAAAATCAAATACAACGGTTGCTGCACAAGAAATTAATAGAATAACTCGTTTAGGTAGAATTATGCGAAAGTACAAATTAGATGAGTTACCAGAATTATGGAATATTATAAGAGGGGATATGAGTTTTGTGGGTCCTAGACCAGATGTTCCCGGTTATGCCGATAAATTATCTGGAGAAGATAGAATTATTTTGGACTTAAAACCAGGACTTACTGGCGCAGCTTCATTAAAATATATGCACGAAGAAGAATTACTTGCTAAACAAGAAGATCCACAAAAATATAACGATGAAGTGATTTTCCCTGATAAAGTATATGTAAATAAAAAGTATATGGAAAAGTGGAATCTTTGGTTGGATATTAAAATTATTATTTATACTGCCATGGGTAAATCTATGGATGAAAATTATTTTTTATAGTATGTCTGGTTAAATGTATTTCACTATTTATTTCCTATCATCATATTGAATAAATTATTTATATTTACCGACTTTTAAATCGTGTATTATTAAGGATTGAGGGATATAGAATGAAAGATAAAATATGGTTATCATCTCCACATATGAGTGGAAATGAGAAAAAATACATAGATAGTGCATTTGAAGAAAACTGGATTGCCCCGGCTGGGCCAAACATTGCAGGATTTGAAAATGAGTTAGGTGAATATTTAGGACTCCCTCATGTAGCAGCTTTAACAACAGGAACGGCTGCAATTCATATAGCCTTGATGCTAGTTGGTGTTGGTAATGGCGATGAAGTTTTGGCCCCAACCTTTACCTTTGCTGCCACTATTAATCCAATTATGTACTTAGGGGCTACTCCTATTCATGTGGATAGTGATTTTGAATCTTGGAATATGAATCCTGAGTTGCTTGAAAAGGCTATAAAGGATAGAATTGTAAAAGGGAAAAAGCCAAAAGCTATTATTATAGTTCATTTATATGGAATGCCTGCTAAAATGAAAGCCATTATGGAGATTTCAGAAAAATATGAAATTCCTGTAATTGAGGATGCAGCGGAAGCTCTAGGTAGTGAATATATGGATCAACGATGTGGCACTTTTGGAGAATATTCTATTCTTTCGTTTAATGGAAATAAAATAATTACAACCAGTGGTGGGGGCGCTCTAATTTCAAGAAAAAAAGATGGAATAGCTAAAGCAAAATTCTTAGCAACTCAGGCAAAGGATGAAGCCCCTCATTATCAACATTCTGAAATTGGATATAACTATAGAATGAGTAATATAGTTGCTGGCATTGGTCGTGGCCAATTAGAAGTTATAAATTTACGGGTTAAACAGCGACGAGCAATTCATGATTTTTATGTTTCACGATTGGGAAAAATTAGTGGAATTGAATTTTTAAAAGAAAGACCTGGAGCTTTTTCAAATTTTTGGTTAACCACTATTTTGGTTGATCCTGAAAAAACAGGAGGTGTTAGCCGTGAACACATTCGTTTAGCGCTTGAGGAAAAAAACATTGAAACACGACCGCTATGGAAGCCCATGCATATGCAACCTATTTTTGAAAAGTACCCAAAATATGTGGACGGTACTTCAGAAAAATTATTTGAAAATGGATTATGTCTTCCTTCAGGCTCAAATATGACTGATGAGCAAAAAGAACGAGTAGTATCAAATATTATAAAGGTATTAAATCGTTAAGGTTTTTTATCGACATAGAATGAATGTTAAATCAGCAATAAAGAAGTCTGTATCTTCTTCAATTTTTAAGAATTTATCAGTTCTTGTAGTAGGGACCATCATTGCTCAGTTAGTAGTAATTGCTTTCCAAATAGTTATTAGGCGTATTTATTCGCCAGAAGATTTTGGAGCTTTTGCTGTGTATATGAGTATTCTAGGAATGGTTGCAACCATAGCTTCATTGAGATATGAACAAACCATAATATTACCTAAAGAGAAGGTAAAAGCGAGGGCCTTATTGAGCTTGTCAATTTTAATTGCCTTTTTATTTTCATTCATTGTTTTTTTATTGGTGATTCTATTTAAAACACAAATAGTGGCTCTCTTGGGATTATCTGAGCAATATGGTACGTGGTTGTTTTTTATTCCAATTTCTGTTTTTCTTTTTTGTTCGTATCAGGCTATAAACTTTTATTTGATACGGGAGAAACAATTTACAGTATCCGCATCAAATAAAGTAATTCGTCGATTATCTGAAGGGTCTGTACAATCTCTATTTGGAACCTTGGGATCATCCTTTGGCCTTTTTGTTGGAGATATGATTGGTCAAGGTGCTATGATTTGTAGGGCAGTTTTTGTTAATAAGAAAGTATTTAAAAATAAAATAAGCTTTCATAATCTAACGGAGGTTGCTTTACGATATAAAGATTTTCCATTAAAAAATGGGATACCTTCAATTTTGAACAGCATCAGTTTATTGTTGCCGGTTATTCTAATAAATCGTTTTTTTAGTGAAGAAATTACCGGTTTTTTTGACTTAGCCCGGATGGTATTAATTATTCCCTTATCCTTGGTTACAGCCTCTTTATCTCAAGTGCTCTTGCAACGATTCACCGAAAAACGAAATAATAAACAATCCATTGTAAAAGATTCCTTAGGAATTGTTGCTTTTCTACTGCTTTTTTCAACAAGTTTTATTTTGATCATTGAACTTTTTGGACCTAAATTATTTGAGTTTATTTTTGGAAATGAGTGGATTGAATCAGGAAATTATGCAAAAATTTTGGTTTGGGCATTCGGATTAAAATTTATAATTTCACCCTTTAATGTTTCTTTCACAGCATTTGAACGAATAGGAGTAGGTTCATTATGGCAAACCTTCTATTTTGCTTTAATAATTTCATTAATTTTTATTCCTCATGACAACATTGTGCAATTTCTTAGAAACTATTTAATCATAGAGATTGTTGCTTATGTATTCGCAGCAATAATGAATGTTACAATTATAGCTAATTATGAGAATAGTTTGAAGATATGACGATAAAAGTTTGCCATTTAACATCGGTTCATCCGCCTTTTGATATACGAATATTTTATAAGGAATGTATTAGTCTTGCAAAGAATGGATATGAAGTGTCTCTTATTGCTCCTATAGAATCAGAAGTAATAAAAGAAAATATAGAAATTATCCCTATTCATTTACCCAAAAGTAGATTAAAAAGAATGCTTCAGGTTTCTTTTAAAATGTTCAGATTGGCAATGAAGCAAAAAGCAAAAGTTTACCATTTTCACGATCCTGAATTAATGCTTTGTGGTGCAATGTTAAAGTTTTCAGGAAAAAAAGTTATTTACGATATCCATGAGAACAATCGTTTAACCATACTGGATAAAGAGTATTTAAATAAATTCTCACGAAAATTATTAGCTGCAAGCTATTACCTGATTGAAAAATTTTTCAACTTATTTTATGATCAGTTGGTTTTGGCTTTATCGGAAGAAACCTATGAAAAATACTATTCCAAACGAAATTCAACTGTAGTTTTGAATTTCCCCTTACCCTTGAAGTTGAAAGAAATCTCTAGGAAAAATGACAAAGATGGCTGTATTCGGCTGATTTATGTAGGAGTTATACATGAAACCAGAGGCATCTTTGAAATGCTAAAATTAGCAGGCGAAATAAAAAGAAAGGGAAGAAAGGTTCTTTTGGATCTGGTGGGGCAGGTTCGTCCCGATTCATTGATGGCTGAAATTGATAATTTTAAAATTGAGTATGACTTAAATGATGAAATTGTAATGCATGGATTTGTTAATGCACCCATAGTTTCTGAATTCATTTCAAAAGCACATTTTGGCTTAGCTTTTCTTTTTCCTTTTGTACGATATCAGGAAGCTTTACCCACAAAATTTTTTGAATATATGCAACAAGGACTCCCTGTTATAGCAAATGATTACCCCTTGTATAGAAAATATGTTGAAGATTTGAACCTTGGAATAAATGTAGATACTCGTGATTTAGAAAGTGCTGCATTAAAAGTAATTGAACTTTCCGATAATAAAGAAAAACTTCAAGCTATGAGAGAAAAAGGTATTTCATTTACATCGTTTGAATTTAATTGGGCGAGTCAAGAGAAAAAGTTACTTTCTTTGTATCAAAAATTAACCAAATAGTAAATGGGAATTAGTGTTGTTATACCCTGTTTTAATGAAGAACAATATATTGAATCATGCTTGAATTCAATATTGGAAAATGGTTTTCCACTGGAAGCACTTGAAATATTAGTTGTGGATGGGGGTAGCAATGATGATACGCTTACAATTTTACGAAAAATATCACAAAAGTATCCAATAATTAAAATACTTGATAATAAGCATAAAGTAACGCCATATGCATTAAATATGGGTATTGAGCATGCTTCAAATGCCTACATTATGGTAGCTGGAGCACATGCCATTTATCCAAATAATTATCTTAATTCACTATATGAAACCATTCAAAACCCTGAAATAGATATCATTGGCGGGGCTATTGAAACGGTAACGAAACATTCAAATAAAAAATCGAATTCAATTAAATATGTTTTGTCTCATCCCTTAGGAGTTGGTAATGCAATGTTTCGAATTGGGGCAAAAGAATTGGTTCCAGTTGATACGGTGCCCTTTGGCTTGTATCCCAAAAACTTATTTAGCAAAGTTGGGAATTACAATGTAAAACTTATTCGAAATCATGACATGGAGCTATCAAAGAGAATTATTGCGAATGGTTACAAAATTTGGATGGATCCAAGTAAAAAAGTAAAATACTTTGCTCGAGAAACCTATTCAGGCTTGTTTGAAAATAATTATGCTAATGGTTTTTGGAATATAAAAACGGTTTGGATAACCAAAAACTTTAAGTCATTAAGTTTCCGGCATTTTGTGCCATTAATTTTTGTATTGTCTCTATTTTTACCTTTAATTGGAATGATATTTTATAAATATCTTGTGCTAATAAGCCTTTTATCTATAGCTTTGTATTTATTTAGTGTTGTTGCTATTGCTTTACGAGGGACTGAAAATACCGCAGTTGTTTCTATAATAAAATCATTTTTTGTTCTGCATTTTTCTTATGGAATGGGATCCTTAATGGCTATTTTTTCATTAGTAAATTTTCGAAAATAGATGGGGTATATAGAGAGATATCAGGACTTACTTAAAAAGCAAAATATTAATTACTTCTCAACGGGAAAGGTATTGTTTCGTGAATATAATAAGATAATTGTGCCCTTGGGACCCATTCTTCAAGATAAGGACCAGTATTCTAATTTTAGTGTTAATGATCTTAAAGGCTTGAAAGGTTTTTTAATTTGGTGGTCATATACATCAGAAAAAGAAAGTGAATGGTATGGGGTTATTAAAGATTCCTATTTTGATATTTCTGACTATAAATCTTCAAATGTTAGAAATCAAATTAAAAAAGGATTGAAAAATAATCAGATAAAAAAATTGGATATTGATTATTTACTTGAAAATGGTTATTCCACCTATAAATCGGCATTAAAAAGGTTCACCTCGGTAGATAAAATTATTTGTGAGGAAACCTTTGTAAGAAATATTTCGGCATTTAAAGGTTTTAATGATATCATTGATATTTGGGGTATTTTTCAAGACGAAGCTTTTGTAGGCTATTCAATAATATATACCTACGATAAAATTGAAGCAAATATTTCTGAAGTAAGAATAAATCCAGCCTATCAAAAAATGTATCCTTCATATGCATTATTTCATATGCTTCAAGAATATTATCTAAAGGAAAAAGGCTTTGATTATGTTAGTGATGGATACAGAAGTGTAAGTCATGAAACAAAAATCCAAGATCTATTGATTGATAAATTTGGATTTCGCAAGCTATACTTGTCATTAAACCTTCATATTGTAAAACCTCTTAAATGGATATTTGAGATGCTTTTTTATGTGCGAGGTGTATTTGTAATAAAAAAAATTGAACCCGTAATTCGATTAATGAGCCATGCAAAAAACAATGAATGATATAAAGAATACAATAAATAGTAAAAATCTATTTTTTGCTTCAGGAATGCTACTTGCATTTGTTATTCCCTTTAATCAAAAGGTAGTAAGTTTGTTAATAGGTGTTTTCATTATTATGGGAGCTATTTTGGCCATTCGAAGTAAAACTCAAATTATTTGGAAATATAAGATCCCATATTTGGTGTTAATTTCTTTTTATCTGATTCACTTATTAAGTGTTTTAAAAGGAATTTCTGATCCACATTTTACTGACTTAGAGGTTAAATTAAGCTTTATTATATTTCCCTTGTTGTTTATTTTTTTACCAATAGTGAGGAGTAATATTGATAAAAACATATACAAGGCCTTTCTTGTCGGCGTTATTCTTGTATTTTTTATATGTTTGGTAAATGCCTTTCGTCACTCAATAGAATTAGATAACTGGCAGTTCAATCCAAATGTAATTGGAGGACATAATTATTTTTTATACAGTTTATTCTCAACTTTTACACATCCAAGTTACAATACCATGTTTTCTTCATTGGCTTTTGCTTTTCTATTGTATGTTGGAGCAAAAAATAATTTTAAAAAATTATGGTTATATTATTTAATTGGAGGAATAATAGTTATTAATGTTTATTTATTGTCCTCAAGGGCAGGTACTTACGCCTTCTTTGCAATGTTGTATTTTTCAGCCTTGTCTTTTTATTTATGGCGTCGGAATCTCTTGAAGTTTATACTATTTTTAATTGCAATTACAATTTTATTTTTTTGTTTTCAAAAAATTAATCCAAGAGTAGTTCATTTTTCAAAAAATGTAGAGAAGCAAGTTTTAATTGCAAAAAGTGAAGGTTTAAGTAAAGCAAGTGTTGCTGATGTAAATGTTCGCTGGGCTTATTGGAAAGCCGGACTAAGTATGGCATCTTCGAATTGGGCTACAGGGGTGGGCGTTGGAAATGTTTTTCAAAAAAGATTAAATAAATATGAAGAATTTGGTTTAGAGGAAGGCGTGGATAAAAAGCACAATTTTCATAATCAATATATGGAAACATTGGTAGGAACAGGGGTAATAGGCTTGTCTTTATTATTAAGCATATTTTTTATAGCATTATGGCGTGGTATAAAATATAAAGACTACCTGCTGGTAAGTTTTTCAATTATTGTTGGCATTAACTTGTTGTTTGAATCGATGCTTATGATGTCGTCAGGTTCTATATTTACTGCCTTTTTTTATTGTTTACTCATATCTAAATCTGAAATTAGTATAGTTGAACATAAAAAAAAGCTACCTAAGTAGCTTTAAATTATTTTTTCTTTTGATTTTTTTAGCTGGTTTATAATAAATTTCCGTTGGTCAAAGAATAATATAACTAAAAACCCCAACAATAGAGAAATTTTAGCAAATGTTATCATCAATGCCATCACATTGTTTTCTTCTTTTGTAGGCACTGAAAAATCAAGAATAATTTCAAAAGGATCTTTATTTAGAAACAAATCTCTTTCAATTTTTTGCTGCTCTCTAACCAATGCTAAAACATCCTGATGATATAATTTTGTTTCTTTTTCACCTAACAAAATCATATCTCCTAATTTTGCTGTTGTAGGCTTGTTTTTTTCGAAATATTCCATACGTTTCAAACTATCTAATTCAGCAATTTCATTCTTTAGCTTTGGAATTATTTCTTCCATTTGTTGCAACCGAATCTGATTTCTTTCAATTACTCGTTTATTTTTTGATAGATAATCAATAACTTTTGTATTTATTTTTGCAATCATTGAAGTGTCAAAAACTTCAACTAGGATACAAAACTTACCATAAATCCGTTGCTTCATTATTGTGGTATCCATCTTGTCAAGGTTTTTTAAATCTTCAACCATATCCCAATTTCCATCACCATTTATATCTAACAAATAAGTAGCTCCAATCGTTTTTATTTTTTCTAATTCGTCTTCTGTAAATTCTGAGGTGTAATTCCAGTTATTTATGCTTTGTATAACTTCTATATTATTAATGGTGTGTGAATAACCAATCATTTCGCTATGGTAATAAAGATTAGTTACTTTGTGACTTATATATCCCCCGATGATTCCTAAAACAATAAACAACGCAAACCAAAGTGCATTTCTAACAAAGAAATAGAATACCTTTAAGACAATATTGAATAAGCAATTGATTTGCTTTCCGAACCAATTTCCAATATTCGAGAATAATTCTATGAGATCAATTTCTTGAGGTGTGTTTTTATTTTCTGACATAATTTAATTTTGTTAATTTGAGCTCAAAAATATAAAATTTTTGCAAGTGATCGATACGAATCTGCTTTTGTTTGATCAGCAATGGATTCATAATAATCAATAATGCTATTTATTAAGTTAATAATTGTTTCTCTGTTTGTACAAGGTTGGAAATAGGCCTTTTTATTTTCCAGCTTTTGTTGTTTAATGAAAAGTTGAATTTCTTTTTTTCCAAATACAATCCCTTTATTAAAGGGATTTATATAAAAAAGAACTCCGTTGCTTTGTTCATCATCAAAAGCTTCCAGTTCTTTATCGCGGTAACAAAGTATAAAGTTTTTGGGTAAGGATACTCCATATACGGGAATATTCAATTGTTGGGCTATTATGGCATATAATATGGAAAGAGATATGGGTGATCCTTTTTTTGAGTCTAATAATTGATTTAAAAAATGAGTGTTTGGGTTTTTTTGAAAGGTATTATTTCTTGAAAAATTATGTAATTCATAGAAAATGTGGTTTATAATTTTTACTTTTTCTAAAGCCGTTAAATTTTCATTTATTTCCAGCCAAATATCATTTTTTATTTTTTCAATTTTTGCAAGTAGCTCTTCCTCATTAATATCGGGGTATTGAAAACGATTAATTAGAAATGCTCCTTTAAATAAGTCGCTAGCTCCATTATCAACCCATGTTTTTAGCTGAGTTGTTATGTCGTTTTGATGAATTTCTTGAATAATATTTTCTATTCGCGATTGAAACAGATGGTCTAATGAGTTTTCCCATGCCTTTTCAAGGAAAGGAATTACCTCTGAGCCCATTTGACCCAATTTGATACGGATGGCTTTAAATACATCCGTATCTGGGTCATCGAGTAATTTTATAAGTGAATCTATTTCTTTTTTTGTCATTATTGAGTCAGTCTTTCAAGAACTGTCAAAATTAATGATTTAACTGATGTTTTATAGTCTTGGCTGTATTCTTTTCTAATTCTATTGGCAATAATATTACAAACAGTAAGTGCATTATGCCCTAAAAGTGCTGATAATCCGTAAATTGCAGAGCATTCCATTTCATAATTGGTTATGTTTAAACCCTCATAATCAAAAGCTGTAATTTTATCGTTAATGTCAGCATCCTGAATTGGTAAGCGTAAAACGCGTCCCTGTGGTCCGTAAAAACCAGGAGCAGAAATAGTTAAACCCTGACGCATATCGTGTGCCACTTTTTGTAATAAATTATCAGATCCGGGTACAAAGTAGGGAGCTGTTAATTGTTTATTCCAAGTAAGGTGCTTTTTAAATGCTTCTTCCATATCATTGTTAGTAACATTATTTCTGTTGGCATAGTAGTTTAATAAGCCATCAAAACCAATGGCCATTTTTGAAGCTACAGGAGTATCCACCGGAATATCACCTTGTAAAGCTCCAGAAGTTCCAATTCTAACAAAATTCAGTACTTTTTTTTTCGTTTTTTCTAGTCTGGTTTCCAAATCAATATTTACCAGAGCGTCCAACTCATTTACAACAATATCAATGTTGTCGGTACCAATTCCTGTAGATGTTACTGTTATTCTTTTTCCATTAAAGTAACCTGTATGGGTAATAAACTCTCGGTTTTGTTTTTTTACTTCAATTTTATCAAAGAAACTAGATACAACTTCTACACGATCTTGGTCTCCAACTAGAATAATGGTATCGGCAATTTCACCGGGTTTTAAATGAAGGTGAAATATACTTCCATCACTATTAATTATTAATTCTGATTCTGGAATTCTTCTCATAATTAGATGTAGTTTACTTTGTTTTGTAAAAATATTATTTGTTATTGTTAGCTTATCATTTTTAAATCCTATTTTTGTAAAAACGATAACTTCAAATGTAAAAAAAGAATATGGATTCAACAACCAATCATTTACTAGTACCGGTAGATTATTCTGAAAAATCAATGTATGGATTGCAAATGGCAGATAATCTACTAAATAAATCAGGGGGTCAGTTAACCGTTATTAACATATTGAAAGGCGTAGATCCCATTTGGTCAGACTTTTTTACTGAGGAAGAACGTCAGAATTTATTACTGAAACTTAAAAAGCATTTAGAGAATTTCACTGCTAAATACATAAAAAATGGGAATTATAAGGTGAATTATATGATTTCTAAAGGAATGTTATGTGATACTATTTTGAAGACAGCGAATGAGCTTGATGTTACTAAGATAATTATGGGAACCAGTACGGCCGATAATATTAAAAAACGGATTATTGGAACCAATGCTTTGAGAGTGGTTTCAGAGGCTCATTGTCCAGTTATTACATTAAAGAAAACTCCACAGTCAAATGAAATTAATAAAATTATTTTGCCTTTAGATGTGAGCAAAGAAACCAAAGAAAAAGTGGTTTATGCTGTTCATTTGGCAAAACGATATGATGCCGAAATTGATGTGATTTCTGCTTATACTATTAATGACGAGATTATCTTGAAAAAACTTGATTTACAGCAAAAACAAGTGGTAAGGTTTATTAAAGATCATGGGATAAAATGTGAAGGTGATTTAATAAAGGTAAAGGATAGAGTAGATGGTGTGCTAAAATATATGGAAGATAAAAAAGGTGACTTGGTTGTAATTACAACCCATCAGCAGATGGAATTAGTTTCGTCATTTATGGGATCGTTTGCTAAAAGTATAATAAGCAAGGCAAACATTCCTGTAATGAGCATTGTTCCTAAAATTAAAAATCATGTAATATTTAAGCTTCCAGCATCTTAAAAAAGCAAATATATATTTATTAATAAAATCGAACGAAAATGAAAAAACAACAAAGTCTTGTAGTTATTGGATTAGCAGTATTGCTTGCAATTATATTATTGGGTGGTAGATTATTTTTAACCTTGGATGCCACAGAGCGTGGGGTAATATTTAAACCATTTAGCGAAGAAAGTTTAGATAAGGAAAATGTATATGGCCCTGGAATTCATATAATTGCCCCATGGAATAAAATGTTTGTATTCGATGTGAAAGAACAGAAAAGTGAAGAACCAATGGATGTTTTAGATAGAAGTGGACTATCTGTGAATATTGACGTAACCGTGCGTTTTTACCCTGTATATGACAAAATTGGATATTTATATGAAGGGTTTAGACTCGATTATGCGAATTTATTAGTAATTCCTGAAGTAAGATCAACCGTACGACAAGTAGCTGGTAGATATACCGCTGAAGAGATTTATTCTACCAAACGTTCTGAAGTTGAACAAGCAATTATTGATGAGGCAGGGGCAAAACTTAAAGATAATAATATTGAGATGAAAGCATTGCTTATTCGTTCAATTAATCTACCTAGTGAAATTAGGAAAGCGATTGAGACTAAATTGACACAGGAGCAAGAGGCCTTAGCATATAAGTTTAAACTTGAAAAAGAAACTTCAGAAGCTGAGCGTAAGAGAATTGCCGCTGAGGGTGAGGCTGTTGCCAATAAAATTATTAACTCTAGTTTAACACCTGAGTTATTAAAAATGCGTGGTATTGAAGCTACTTTAGAATTGGCAAAATCACCAAATACCAAAGTTGTGGTGGTTGGAAGTGGAAAAGATGGAATGCCGTTGATTTTAGGAAATAATTAATATGTTGATTATTAGTTAGATATTGATTTGTTTAATAATCTAATTATTGAGATTTCAACTAAAAGTTACAAGTTACAAGTTGCAGGTTTAAACCCGCAACTTGCAACTCGTAACCTCGAAAAGAGTTAGGTGGGTATTTTAAATAAATAATTATTGGAATTTATTTATTGTGGACAGTATTAAACTAACTAATGCAGTTTCTCTGCTAAAAATTGTCCGGTATAAGATTTCTTGCATTTTGCTAAATCTTCAGGTGTACCTTCAAAAACTAATTCTCCTCCCTTATCTCCACCTTCTGGACCAAGATCAATCACCCAATCGGCATTCTTAATAATTTCATGATTGTGTTCAATAATAAGTACCGTATTCCCTTTTTTAATGAGCGCATTAAACGATTTTAACAGGTTATTAATATCATGAAAATGCAGACCCGTAGTAGGTTCATCGAAAATAAAAAGAATGGGCTGATTGGAACGTTCTTTGCCAAGAAATGAAGCTAATTTTATGCGTTGGCTTTCCCCACCACTTAAAGTGCTCGATGATTGACCAAGCTGAACATATCCCAAACCAACATCTATTAATGTTTGAAGCTTCTTATTTATTTTTGTGCTTATTGTAGTTGGTTTTTCATTAAAGAATTCAAAGGCGTCATTAACGGTCAATTGCAAAATATCATGAATGCTTTTCGATCGGAATTTAACATCTAAAACATCTTGTTTAAAACGTTTTCCTTTGCAACTTTCGCATTCCAATTCAATGTCGGCCATAAATTGCATTTCCACTTTTATGCTTCCTTCACCTTGACATTCATCGCAACGACCGCCATCTACATTAAACGAAAAGTGTGCGGGTTTAAAACCCATAACCTTGGCCGACTTTAATTCTGAGAATAGTTTTCTTATTTCATCATATGCTTTAATGTAGGTCACTGGATTTGATCTGGACGATCGTCCAATGGGATTTTGATCTACAAATTCCACATCGCTTAAAAGATTTAAATCGCCCGATAAACGGTCGAAATGACCTGATTCATCACTATGCCCACCATATCTTTTCTTTAAGGAAGTGTATAATACTTTTTTTATAAGTGATGATTTTCCGGAACCTGAAACCCCGCTTACAACTGTTAAAATATTTAGCGGAATCTTGAGACTAAGGTTTTTTAAATTGTTTTCTCTAGCCCCTTCAATCATTAAATAATTGTTCCATTTTCTGCGAATTTTTGGAACCTCAATAAACAATTCGTTGGTTAAATATTTCGTTGTTAAGCTGTTTTTATTTCCAATTAATTCATCCTGATTTCCTTGAAATACGACTTCACCACCATGGGTTCCTGCCAATGGACCAATGTCAATAACTTGATCAGCAGCTCTAATAATATCTTCGTCATGCTCTACCACAACTACCGTATTGCCCAACTTTTGCAAATCGCGTAATACTTTGATTAAAAGCTGCGTGTCTTTTGAATGCAACCCAATGCTGGGTTCATCTAAAACATAAAGAGATCCCACCAAACTGCTACCCAATGAAGTTGCTAAATTAATACGTTGTGATTCTCCACCCGAAAGGGTAGAAGATACCCTGTTTAAGGTCAAATATCCCAAGCCAACATCTTGTAAAAACTGAATTCTGTTTTTTATTTCAAGAAACAAACGTTCGGCAACTTTTTTATCGTGATTATCTAGCTTTATCGATGAAACAAATATTGATAAGTCTTTTATAGGAAGGTTAACTAATTCTGTAATTGACTTAGCACCCACCTTAATATAGTTGGTTTCTTTTTTTAGTCGGGTTCCTTTGCATTCGGGGCAAGTCGTTCTTCCTCGGTATCTCGAAAGCATTACTCGATATTGAATTTTATAGGCTTTTTCTTCTAAATACTGAAAAAAACGATGCAATCCATGAAAATGTTTATTCCCCGTCCATAACAGTTCCATTTCATCGGCTGAAAGCTGATTTACTGGTTTATGAATGGGAAAATTATACTTGTCGGCACTGTAAATTAATTTGTTTTTCCATTCTGCCATTTTTTCTCCACGCCAACATGCAATGGCATCGTCGTAAATTGAAACACTTTTGTTGGGAATCACCAAATCGGGATCAATTCCGATAGTCATTCCATAGCCTTCGCATCGCGGACAAGCGCCTAAGGGATTATTGAAACTAAAGGTATGTATGGTGGGTTCTTCAAAAGAAATTCCATCGGCTTCAAATTGACTTGAAAAATGCTGTTCAATAGGAGTGTCTCCATCAAGAATTCTAATTATACAAGTTCCATGCCCCTCAAAAAAACTTGTTTGTACAGAATCAGCAATTCGGCTCAAGGTGTCTTGTTCTTGATTGAAAATTATTCGATCAATTACAATATTAATGGCTTCCTTGGTTTTGAAATCAGTAAATTCTTCAATTTTGACTACTTCATTTTTAAATTCAATTCTTGAAAATCCTTGCTGTTTTAAAACTTCAAGAGTTTGTTCCAAAGATCTATCCTTTTTATGATTTAGCGGCGAAAGAATTAATGCTTTCGTGTTTTCAGGGAATTTATTTAAAAAATTAATAATATCTTCTGGGTGATGCTTTTTTACAAGATTTCCAGAAATGGGTGAATATGTTTTTCCAATGCGGGCATATAATAACTTTAAATAATCGTAGATTTCAGTGGATGTGCCTACTGTAGATCGCGGATTTAGGGTATTTACTTTTTGTTCGATAGCAATTGCCGGTGGAATACCCTTAATAAAATCAACCTCTGGTTTATGAACCCTGCCCAAAAATTGACGCGCATACGATGATAAACTTTCAACATATCTGCGTTGCCCTTCGGCATAAAGCGTATCAAAGGCCAATGATGATTTTCCGCTACCCGAAAGACCCGTAATTACAACCAATTGATTTCTAGGTATATTTAAGCTAATATTTTTGAGGTTGTGAACTTTAGCTCCTTTTATTTCAATATATTTTTCTTTTGTCATATGCGCCATTTAAACTATAAAACCTTTATCAGGACGAAAGGTTTGTTTGTCTTCAATTTTTATTTGATTGACAAAGATTGTTTTTTTTTTCTTGAACAATATTAGGAGTGGGGAGTTTTTTTTATATATTTGCCCTATTCAAATTATTAATCACTTAAAAGAAAGGACTGCTTATAGAAACATAATTACACTTAACCAAAAACTAGGAGGTAGTTATGAGTATTCATAGTTTAAATGATTATGATTTAATTAAGCAGTATTTAGGTGGAAAAGAATCCAGCCTTGAAATATTAATCAATCGTCACAAAAACAAAGTCTTTTCTTATATATTAATGGTTGTAAAAAACCGTGAACTTGCTGAAGATATTTTTCAAGATGCTTTTATTAAAGTTATTAAATCGCTTCACGCAGGAAATTATAAAGAAGAGGGAAGATTTGTATCGTGGGTCATGCGAATCTCGCATAATCTAATCATTGATTTTTACCGAAAAGACAAACATTTAAAAACGGTTTCTGATGATGAAACTGAGTATCCTTTATTTAATTCTTCAAAATTTTCGGATGCAACTATTGAAGAAAACTTAATTAAGGAACAAATTCATCAGGATGTTAAAGATTTGGTTGAAAAATTGCCAGATGAGCAAAAGGAGGTAGTTGTATTAAGGTATTACTATGGCTTGAGTTTCAAAGAAATTGCTGAACATACTAGTGTTAGTATAAATACAGCTTTAGGTAGAATGAGATATGCAATTATTAATTTACGCAAGCTTATGGTGGAATCAAAAGTTGACCTTGTTTTTAATTAAAAAATAAAATATATTCTATTTTTTATAATAAATAGAAATTGGTGTCGTTTCATATTTAAATGATTGAAAAAACACCGTGCCTATGCGTATAATTACTATTTGTTATCAATTAAAGAAAATGTTTGGTATAAATGAGTCTACGAAAGCTGACAAATTCGTAATGGATGGGCTTTCTGAAAGCTATGAACCTTCTGAGAAAACATTAACTAACATCCTGGGTTTTTCAAATGCTTATAGGTTTGAAAAATCTAAAAATATTGGAGATGTTGAGTATCTAATTAATTGAAAAAAAGCGGCATGGGCCGCTTTTTTTGTTTTAGATATCGTCAATAATTACATCTTTAGCTTCTTGATTACTTTTCTTAGCATTTTTCAACTTGTCTTTATTTTCAGGAAGATATAGGTCTTTTGAAGCAATTTCAATATATCCCTTAAATTCTTCAAAAAACTTTTTTGCGTTGGAGTATTCTGAGCGAATTTCAGCATTTTGATAGAGCAGACTTAAAAAAGCAATCTCTTTTTTTGTATTAAAAATATAACCTAATTTGATTCCTCCTTTGGTAATAAATACCATACTTCCTTTTGAATTTTTATCGGTTTTCCTTTTTATGTCTGCTAAAATTTGGCTAACAACCACTAAAACTTCGGAGTATTCTGATTCATCAATATATCCTTCGAATTCATTAGAGGTTTTTGCTGTTTTTTCCTCGCCACTAGTATTTTCCGAGAACAAGGAAATTTTAACACCTTTCAAAATATCAGTACTATTTGCTGCTTTGTATTGAACGGCCTCTACAATTAATTCAATTTTATCTTCCGCTTTTTGTTCATCAATTTCCCAAATATTCAAAGTATGTGTTATTTGGCTTTGATTTAAAGCTTTCGATATTTTTGAACTTGGAGGTGTTCCATATAAAGTTTGCTGGGCAAACCCTTCGCTCATTAACAAGTATAAAATTGAAACTAGAATAATTGATACTGTCTTCATGGTTAAATTCTTTAGTGAATAATAATTTGATTAAAACCCAAATTGAGCGATTAGCTATCGCTATTCTGCTCAATCGACTGAGTTATTGTAAGGTTTTCAAATTTTTCATTTCACTCAAATTGTGAAAACCAACAATTTCTAGGTCGGGGTTAACTCTAAGTATAGCGCTTTTCATTTTATTCAAATCGCTCAACTTAGGTAAAAATAAAGAATTGTTTGTCAATATAAAAGAAAAGCCTTCCAAAATTTTGGAAGGCTCTATTTATGTATCAATTATTCTTTTAGCGGGCAATAAAACTGTTGCAAATTGATTATTCTAACTCTCGCCCCTCATTCCCCTAAAGGCAAAGCACCATGCTACCAGCGTGTTGAATTTTTCCCTTGATGGGAAAGGAGTTATGGCAGGCAAAAGCGAGTTTTCTTGCAGAGACTAGTTAAGTGTCTTTTCAGCAAATTCTTTACCTGAACGAAGAGCAGATAAATTTACATCCACCACTTTTTGACCTTTGCTGGTAAATAGCTCTATAATACCTTGTTCCAAAGAACTCAATTCAATGGATTCAATAAATGGGGATGCAGCTCCTAACATGACCATATTTGACGATAATTTTGAGCCTATTTTTTCAGCAATACCATCAGCATCAATGGCAACAACTCTTTTTAGTGAGCCTAGTTTATTTAGTACCGCTTCAAGTTCAGGATAATTATTAATATTTTTAAAGGGAGTGGTATTGGTAACAATATATCCAGTTTCCGATAAATAGGGTAAATATCTTAAGGCTTCCATGGGCTCAATAGATAAAATTAAATCTGCTTTTCCTTCAGGAATTAAATCTGAAAAAATAGCTTTGTCAGAAATTCTCATGTGCGACACCACCGCTCCTCCACGTTGGCTCATTCCATGAGTTTCGGCTTGTTTTACATGCAATCCGTTTTTTAATGCAGCAACTCCAATGGCTGTGGCTATTGATAGGATTCCTTGACCTCCAACACCTGCTAATATGATATCTGTTTTCATGTGTTTAAACTTTAATTAATATTCTGAATTAATGCAAGTTGCAGCTTTCAACCTTAGTTTGGGTGAGCTTTGTTGCCTCACTCTCACTTATTTTTTGATAGTGTTTGGCGAACCCTCATCAGGGAAAACATCTTACAGCTTGCTTTTTTATTCATATCCTTTTGTTTTTGTACCTCATTTCTTAAACTTACTTAAGGATGAGGGTTTCATCTGTTTATTTTTATTATGCGTTTTGTGCTTTACGAATTTTAATGTCTCGTCGGTTTTTCTGAACACAGACCCTTCGTGGAATGATTACAGACACACCATTGTAATTCATTTCATCGCGAATAAGGTTCTTAAGTTCTTCGTGATTTTTAGGCACAGGAATAATTACATGTATATGATTTGGATCTACTCCAATTCCTTTACAAATATCTTCTAGTTTACCAACTGCCGAAGATTCTTGACCTCCAGTCATTGATGTGGATTCATTGTCAGAAATAATTACAGTTATTGGAGTTTTTTCAATTACTGCATCTAGCAGTCCTGTCATTCCACTATGGGTAAATGTTGAATCACCAATAACAGAAACGGCGGGTATTAAACCGGCATCGGCAGCACCTTTTGCCATGGTTATAGATGCACCCATATCAACACAAGAATTAATTGATTTATAAGGTTCAAGAGCACCTAAAGTGTAGCAACCGATATCAGAGAAAACTCTTCCTTGTCCAAATTCCGCAACCACTTCGTTTAATGCTTTATATACATCGTGGTGGCTACAGCCTATACACAATGCAGGCGGACGGTTTTCAACCAATTCGGGTATATCATCTCCTTTTTGAACTTTCAGACCTAAACACTTTCCAATAATGTCTGGATTTAATTCGCCATCACGAGGTAAAGTTCCATCCAGTCTTCCGCTTACATTTTCTTTTTCTAAATATCCTTTGATGCTTTCTTCAACAATTGGAAATCCTTCCTCTAACACTAAAATTGAATCTGTTTCGTTGGTTAGTTGGATGATTTGTTTTCGAGGTAGTGGATACTGACCAACACGTAAAACAGGGAATGGACATCCATTAGGATAATTTTCCATTAAATAATTATACGTTATTCCACAAGCAATAATTCCTTTTGATTTGTCGGCTCCATCAAAATATTCGTTGAATTGACTTTCTTCAGAATCTTTTTCAAAATTAACTTGATTAGCTAATAGTTTTTTATATTGTTTTCGTGCAATCGAAGGCAATAAAATAAATTGAGTAGGGTCTGAAGGAAGCTTTAAATCATTTTCTTTTATAACTTCTTTTAATTCAACAATAGATCGGGAATGGGCTAAACGCGTGGTTATTCTTATCATAACAGGAATCCCAAATTTTTCAGATAATTGGAATCCATAATAGCCCATATTATATGCTTCTTGCTGATTGCTTGGTTCAAGCACCGGAATTTGAGCAAATTTTCCAAAAAATCTTGAATCTTGTTCGTTTTGGCTCGAATGCATTGAAGGATCGTCAGCTACAGTTACTAACATTCCTCCATTTACTCCGGTAATTGCTGCATTCATAAAGCAGTCGGCAGCTACGTTTAATCCAACGTGTTTCATACAAACCATGGAACGTTTGCCAGCATAAGCCATTCCTAAGGCCGATTCCATAGCCGTTTTTTCATTGGCCGACCACATGCTGTGGAGTTTTTTCTCTTGAGCATATTTATTATGCTGAATGTACTCTGTTATTTCTGTTGATGGAGTTCCAGGATATGCATACACTCCCGACATTCCACCATCAATAGCACCTTGTGCGATAGCTTCTACACCAAGTAATACTTTTTGCATTTTGTATATTTTAAATGTTTTATTTATAAAGTTGAATAAAATGAAAGATTCCTATTTAAGGGAATAGCAGAGAAAGTTAGCGATTCTTACAGACCGCCAAATCGTTTTAAAAAGCCAACTTGAATGGCTACAACGAAATAAAAAATTGAAGGGTAGTGTGTTTTTTTCACTAGATGTCCATTTTTATTTAAAACAAAAGTAATAATTAATAATGTCTTGCAAATAGAACAATATATGTTGTGTGAAACGTTTAAAAGCAAGTAGCTTATTGCTTAGGTCTTTATCAGCTTACGAAATAATTGTTGCTACTATTTTTCTATGGCCTCCATGATTCCTAAATTCGCATAAATATATTCCTTGCCAGGTTCCTAAATTTAGTTGGTGATTTGTAATTGGAATGCTTAACTCAGCTCCAAATAATGATGATTTTATATGAGCAGGCATGTCATCGCTACCTTCAAAAATGTGTGTATAAAGCGGATGATTTTCTGGTATAAGTTTGTTAATAAAACTTTCAAAATCGTCACGAACCGAAGGATCGGCATTTTCATTTAGAGTAAGTGCTGCAGAAGTATGTTTTATCATTAAATGCAATAAACCTGTTTCTGGTAATTCTGGCAGTTGATGTATTATTTTTGATGTTATTAAATGAAAACCCCTTGAGTAGCCATTTAATTGAAGTTCGACTTGTTTAATCATAGATAAATTTATTCAGAGTGAATTATTTTGTAAAATATCAATTAAATATTAAAAAATAATAATTTTAGCTAGGTCTATTCACAATTTTTTGTTCAAATTACAGTTTTCTAAGCAAAGAGACCTTTAGCATTATTTTAAATTAAATAAAAAGGTATTTTTGCTTTTAATTATTTAATAACCTACAATATTATACTGTGAATAAGACATTATTTCTCTTCCTGATACTTTTACTAGTTACCCTATCAAGTTTTTCGCAAAGTAGTAGCATTTTTGGAGTAGTCAACGATCAAAATGGTAAGCCTTTGGAATTGGTAAATGTTGCGTTAAAAGGGTTTCCCTTAGGTACTTCAACCAATGAAAAAGGAGAATATTTATTAAATATTGAGCCAAACATTAAATATGTTGTTTCATTTACAACTTTGGGATATCATGAATATTATGAAAGTGTTTTACTGAAAAATGGACAAAAAAAACAAATAAATGCTACTTTAAAAGAAAGCTCTGAGCAAATTGATGAAGTGGACATTGAAGATAAATATGTAAGAAAAACTTCACTTATAAGATTAGATCCCAAAATAATGAGTGTTATTCCTGAAGCTTCAGGAAATTTCGAAGCAGTCATAAAAACCTTGCCTGGGGTATCATCTAACAATGAACTAAGTTCGCAATATAATGTGCGTGGAGGAAATTTTGATGAAAATTTGGTGTATGTAAATGGAATTCAAATTTACCGTCCATTGTTAATTCGTTCGGGACAACAAGAGGGAATGAGCTTTATTAATTCTGAAATGGTATCTTCAGTGTTGTTTTCTGCGGGTGGTTTTGATGCAAAATATGGCGATAAATTATCATCGGTTTTAGATATTCGATATAAAAAGCCAACAGAATTTGCTGCTTCTTTTTCTGCCAGTTTATTAGGAGGATCTTTAACCGTACAAGGCGATTCAAAAGATCATCGTTTTACTCATATTAGTGGCGTTCGTTATAAATCGACAAAATATGTACTAAATTCTTTAGAAACAGAAGGCGATTATGAACCTAAGTTTTTCGATTTTCAAACCTATTTATCGTATGATATTACCGATAAACTTGAAATTGGGTTTTTAGGAAATGTTGCTCAAAACAGTTATAAGTTTATTCCACAAAACCGCAAAACCAAATTCGGAACTATTAATGAGGCTCTTGAATTGAACATGTATTTCGATGGTCAGGAAGTGGATGCATTTGATACCTATATGGGAGCTATATCATTTGATTTAAAGGCTAGTGAAAATTTAAGTTTAAAACTAATTGGTTCCGCTTTTTCTACCAATGAATCGGAAACTTTTGATATTCAATCGCAATATTGGATAAATGAGGTGGATAAGGATTTAGGTTCTGAAACTCTGGGTGATAGTATAGCAAACCTTGGAGTGGGAACCTATTTGCGTCATGCTAGAAATTATTTATATGCCAATGTATATGCATTGGAGCATCAAGGAATGTATTCAAATGATCATAACTTTTTACAATGGGGAGTAAAAGCTCAACAAGAAATAATTGAAGACGACTTAACAGAATGGAAAATGGTGGATTCATCGGGTTATACACTACCAAATTCTGATGAAGAAATTCAAATGGCTTATTCGATTAAAGCAAAAAATAAAATTGAAAGTTTTCGTTATCAGGCTTTCGCTCAAAATACATATTCCATCGATTTTGATTCAAGTGAACTTAGTTTTACTGGCGGTATTCGTTGTGCTTATTGGGATTTTAACGATGAATTTACTCTTAGTCCTCGTGGAAATATAGCCTACAAACCCAACTGGGAAAACGATTTTCTTTTCCGGTTTTCAGCAGGTTTTTATTATCAACCTTCTTTTTATAAAGAGATGCGCGATTTTGATGGAAATATTAATGCAAATATTAAGTCGCAAAAATCTCTTCATTATGTATTAGGAGCCGATTATAATTTCAAAGCTTGGAATAGACCTTTTAAAATGGTTGCCGAATTATATTATAAGCAGCTTAAAGATATTATTTCGTATTCGGTTGATAATGTGAGAATTTTATATTCTGGCGTAAATGATGCCGATGGATACGCCGCTGGATTAGATATGAAAGTGAATGGCGAGTTTGTAAAGGGAGTAGACTCTTGGTTTAGTTTATCCGTAATGAAAACCGAAGAAGATATTCGTAACGATGACCATTTTGAAACTAATGATAAAGGAGAACAAGTTTGGGTGGAACAAGGATATATACGACGACCTGCGGATCAAAGAGTTAATGTGGGTATGTTCTTTCAAGATTATTTTCCGAACAGACCCGATTATAAAATGCATTTACAAATTAATTATGGTTCAAAATTAGCTTTTGGTGCGCCACAAACTCCGCGTTGGACTCATACTGGTGAAATGAAATCGTATCAAAGGGTTGATATTGGCTTTTCAAAAATGTTAAAACGCGCAGATAAAGAGTACCATAAAGGACAAATTTTGTATCGGGTAAAGGATGCCTGGCTAAGTTTGGAAGTTTTTAATTTGTTAGATAGAAACAATACCATTTCGCACGAATGGGTAACCGACTATCAGGGCAGGCAATATGGGGTTGAAAATAGTATGACTGGAAGACGTTTGAACGTAAAACTATCGGCTAAATTTTAATAGTTTACTTGAAATCGTTCTATATTTGCAACTCATTAACGCAAAAGATTAAATAAAAAATAAATGCAGTTTTTATATCCAAAATTTTTGTGGGCATTGTTGGCAATTGCCATTCCAATAATTATTCATTTATTCAACTTCAGAAAGTATAAAACGATTTATTTCAGCAATGTTCAGTTTTTACAGAACATAAAAAAGGAAACCAAATCGAAATCAACCCTTAAAAATTTATTGCTGCTCTTATTAAGAGTTCTTGCTATTTGTTTTTTAGTATTTGCTTTTGCAAAACCTTATATTCCGTTAAACAAAAATGCCAAAACGCTTAAGGATCCATTAGTAGTTGTTTATATTGATAATTCTTTTAGTATGGAAGCTGAAGGGAAATATGGCATGTTACTGGAGAATGCAAAAATGGATGCTGTAAAAATATCAGAGAGCTTTCCGTTTAATACAAAATATTTGTTGCTAACAAATAATTTTGAGTTAAAGCATCAACAGACGGTA
This sequence comes from Salinivirgaceae bacterium, assembly GCA_016342715.1. GTDB lineage: Bacteria > Bacteroidota > Bacteroidia > Bacteroidales > SZUA-534 > JAEINW01. The sequence goes on from JAEINW010000001.1 coordinate 68,171, forward strand.
AATAAAGAGCAGTTTAACGATTGGGTTTCACAACTTGAATCTACTCATGTTTTACGAACAATTAATGAGGTATTTGATAAAGCAGCTGTCCTAATTTCTGAAGAATACAAAAATCATCCCGTACAATACTTTTTGTTATCTGATTTTCAAAAAAGTGTTTTTGATACTCACATACCATTTGTGGCTGAAAATCATAAAGTTTTTACCGTAAATATTGAAAATAACCAAAGCAATAATTTATTTATCGATTCGGTTTGGTTTGAATCGCCTGGTCATTTTAAAGGAAAAAAAGAAAAATTATTTGTTTCAATTACAAATGCTTCAAATATTGATTACTCTGAAATTCCTCTAAGTTTTTATATTAATGATACTTTGAAGTCGATGGTTTCATTTAGCGTAGAAGCATTAAAAAAGCAAAGGGTTCAGGTATCGTTTATTCAATGGCATGCCGGAGCTAATCAGGCAAAAGTTCAAATTGATGATTATCCGGTGAATTTCGATAATGATTATTACATGAATTGGATAATTAAAGAAAAGATGGATGTTCTTTTAGTAAATGACGAAAAATCACCTAAATTTTTTGAAGCACTTTACAACAAGGATGAAAATTTTAATTTAACAAAAGTTAAGGTCTTGTCGTTACAATACAATGTCTTTCCCAATTATCCAATAATTATTTTAAACGAGCTTGAGAAAATTTCAAGTGGATTAAGGGTAGAACTTCAAAAGTATATGAAACAAGGCGGCCAGATTGTTCTAATTCCTTCGGAAAAAGGCAATATTGAGCAATACAATCATTTAATTGAACAGAATGCTGGAATTAGATTGTCAGAGTGGCGTGAAGAAAAAGGATCCGTATCAAGAATTGATGAAAAAAATCGTTTGTTTGAAGCAGCCATAAAGAATGATTTGGAAAAGGTTAAGTTCCCCGATTATAATGGGTTTTTTAAAATGTATTTGTCGAATACTACTCTATCAAATACCCTTATTTTTAATGAAGCTGGCAATTCTATTTTTATTCAAATCCCCTTTGGTAAAGGCCAATTGTTTGTATCGGCAGTGCCTATGAATAAGAATATTACCGACTTTGGAACGCATCCTTTATTTGTACCCTTATTTTACAATCTGGCGCTACATAGCAATACTCAGCAAATTAATTCATATTGGATTCAACCAAGTTTGTTCTTCAAATTAAAAACTTCTTTCGATAATGATTTTCCGGTTGAATTAGTTAGTCAGGAAAATGACTTGAATCTTTCGTGCAATAAAGTTTATGAGAATGGTCAATTGCGCCTATATCCTGAGATATCACAGCTAAAGGCTGGCCATTTTGATATTACTTCCAATCAAAACATGCTACATGGAGTTTCACTAAATTACGACCGTAAAGAATCTATTTTAGACTATTATTCTGCTTCAGAAATTGAAAGTAAGTTAACATCTATGGGGGTTGAGACTATGGCCAATTTACAGTCGAAAAGCAATTTAATTGAACGAGACATTCAAAAAGAGAATAGCAAAAATGAATTGAGTCTACTTATGTTAGGTTTAGCCCTGTTATTTTTGCTAAGTGAAATGCTAGTTATTCGCTTTATGAAATAAAAAAAACCTGAACTTATTGTGCTCAGGTTTTCTAATATTAGGAGTTATTTATTACTCTTCCGTTTTAATTAATTCGGCTTTAGGATAAACTGCTGTTTTAGCAATTATATCGTGCAAAGCAAGTTTACTCTCACCTAAAACGAAGAAACAACCAATTATTATAATCAATCCAAAAATTGAACCTAAAGTTCCAATAAATGAAATCATGGTTGCAATTCCAAATAAACTAATAATTGACCCAATGTTTTTTATTGCAAAACGAGTCATTAATTTACCTTGACTAGCTTTTGTACCATCTTGATTTCCAATTTGAATTTTTAATATTAGTTTTCCGATGGTGTATCCTGTGAATCCTTCAATTAAATTGTATAAGAAACCCATTAAAGCAGCAGCAATAGGCAATAGAACCGAAAATGTCCACATTGTGGAGCTTGCTGAGACCGCTTCTAATTGTTGATCATTAAATTTTGAGAAATCAACAAAATTCTCCAAATAATCACCGGTTATATTTACCAAAATATAACCTAATCCAATTACAAAAAGTACATCTAATAAATAAGCACCTAGTCTTCTTCCAAAACCAATTCTTGTATCCATGTTATTTTTTTTTTGAGTTAAAAATATTGTTGTCGTAAATATAGTCGAACAAAGCGTTAAAAAGTTACATTTTTTTTGTTTTGCACACCATTATGTTAAAAATTAAATTTGATAAGGACAATATTTTTTTTAACTTTCTTACTCAAAATTAATTAATTCAGGGAAGCCGAAAACTGACTAGAGTAGGTAAACTTAATATTTAGCATTATGGCAGTAGCAATTATTATTTATGTAGCAATTATCGCATTAATGATTATTTCCGGATGGAAAATATTTGAAAAGGCCGGAAAACCAGGTTGGGCTTTTATTATTCCAATTTATAATATTATTGTATTGTTAGACATTGTTAAAAAACCTTGGTGGTGGCTCTTGCTTTTCTTAATTCCACTTGTAAACATTGTGTTTTTGATTTGGATGTATAATCGTTTGTCAAAGAGTTTTGGATACGATGCCGGTTTTACAGTTGGTTTGATTTTATTGAGTATTGTTTTTTTTCCAATTTTAGGTTTTGGAAAATCAGAATATAAAGCATTGGAAGATTAATTAGTAAATCAAATATTTTAAAGGAGGCTCACTTATTTTGGTGAGTCTTTTTTATTTTCTTAATGGACTTTATATGTTAAAAAACTTATTTAACAAATTAAGGGATAGTTACGACTTATAAGTAATTTATTATTAGTAATATATATACATAAAGTAAAACAGAGTTAATTTTTACAAACTATTGAAAATCTCAACTCTAATTACTAATCTTGTAAATAGAAATATAAGATTGTTAAACAGTTAAAAAAAAGAAGTTATGGCAAAAATGACTGCACAAGAATACATGGATAGAGAATCCAAATATGGAGCACATAATTATCACCCACTTCCAGTAGTTCTTGAAAAAGGTGAAGGAGTGTACGTTTGGGATACTGATGGAAAGAAATATTTCGATTTTTTGTCGGCTTACTCAGCAGTAAATCAAGGACACTGTCATCCTAAAATTGTAGATGCAATGGTTAACCAAGCAAGAACGCTTACTTTAACTTCTCGTGCATTTTATAACAATGTTTTGGGTGAGTTCGAAGAATATGTAACAAAATATTTTGGCTACGACAAAGTATTACCAATGAACACAGGTGCTGAAGCTGATGAAACCGCTTTAAAACTTATGCGTAAATGGGGATACATGAAAAAAGGAATTCCAACAAATGAAGCAAAAATTATTTGTTGTAACGAAAACTTCCACGGTCGTACCATTTCTATTATTTCTATGAGTACCGATCCTGATGCTTATGAAGGATATGGACCATACACTCCTGGATTTGTAAAAGTTCCTTATAACGATTTAACTGCTTTAGAGGCTGAATTAAAAGATTCTAATGTTTGTGGATTCATTGTTGAGCCAATTCAAGGCGAAGCTGGTGTTTTTGTCCCTGACGAAGGATACTTGACAAAAGCATACGAACTATGTAAAAAATACAATGTATTATTTTGTGCCGATGAGGTACAAACAGGCATTGCTCGTACAGGTAAATTATTAGCTGTAGATCATGAAGGAGTTCGTCCTGATGTGTTAATTTTAGGAAAAGCAATTTCGGGTGGTGTAATGCCAGTTTCATGCGTATTGGCTGATGATGATATTATGCTTTGCATTAAACCAGGTGAACACGGTTCAACTTTTGGTGGAAATCCTGTAGCTGCAAAAGTTGCTATTGCTGCTCTTGAAGTGGTAAAAGATGAAAAATTAGCCGAAAATGCTGAACGTTTAGGAAAAGTTTTCCGTGAAGAATTTAGTGGCATTCAATCAGACATGATTGAGCTAGTAAGAGGAAAAGGTTTATTAAACGCTGTTGTTATTAAGCCTAAAGGTGGCAAAACTGCTTGGGACGTATGCGTAGCTATGAAAGACAACGGTTTGTTGGCTAAGCCTACCCATGGTCATATCATTCGTTTTGCTCCTCCATTAACTATTACTGAAGAGCAATTGCGCGAAGCAATGAATATTATTAAAGAAACATTCAAACAATTTGAATAAGCTATTATAACTTAAATAACGAAAGGGATTTGGAAACGAATCCCTTTTTTAATTTCTAATTATATTAAATGATAAGTCATTGTTTTTTCTTATTTTTGAATGATTCAGAATAAATTCTACATGAAAATATTAAGCAAAATTCCAGTAGGGTGTGTTTTAATAGTTATATTCTTTATTATCTCTTTTTGTTCCTTTGGTCAAACTGAACCAAAAACTTATGATAAGAATAATGATACATTATTAATTATGTCTAATAAATTAATTGATCAAGATAAAATTCTTTTGGAACGGAAATTTTTAATGAATTCGGATAGCATTAAAATAAACCAAAAAGGACTTACTATTAAAGAATTTACGGTTAGTTCATTAGCTTTAGGAAAAGATATTTCAATAAAATCGGACAAACCTTTTATAACTGAATCGATAAAAGATCAAATAATAAATGAACAAAATAAGTATAAGTTCATTTACATAAAAAATATAGTTTTGCAAACAAAGGATGGGAGAACATTGAGCCCATCAACAAAAAGTATTAAAATTGTTTTTATTAATTAATATACCATGATAAAGCAACTGATTAAAATTACCACTTTTGTAATTGTTATTTCTTTACCACTACTTGGGTTTTCTCAAACGAATGATTATACTGTGAGAAAATGTTTTGGTTATCAGAAAGATAGTTGCAAAATTAGTAGAAATATATTTTATAAAGTTCACAATGAATCGCGAAGTGCCCTATTTTTAAAAGGACAAACTTCGCAAACCCCCATTACCATATATAATGGTAGAGATTACAGAATTTCTCTTTGTTGGGATCATGTTTTAGGTAATCAGATTCAATTTAGATTATTAGATAGAGAAACGAATGACCTATTATATGATAATGCTACGGATGAGTTTAGCAGTGACTTTGAATTTACGGTTACTCAAACTCGCGAAATAATTATTGAAATTAGTATTCCAGGCTCAAGTTCTTTGGTTGAGGCTATGGGAAATGACGAGTTGATAATTGTCCGTAAAGATACAGATATGGGTTGTTTGGGAGTTTTAATTGAACATATGATTACTCCTACAAAAGGTTTTTAAAAATGACGAGATTAGGTATCCTTGTTGCCTTATTATTGATTTGTTCAAGTAGCATTGCGCAGGAATGTTTCCAATATTATAAAGAGCATTGCCATCCCGAAAAAAGCAACTTCCATTATAATGTGAATGATAAATCTACCAGTTTCTTATTTTCTTCGGGTGAAACTCGTGAAATACCTTTTATACTTCAAAACGGAAAAGATTATAGAATACAGATTTGTGCCGATCCTGTTTTTGAGGATATTATAAAATTTGAAATCGTGGGAGTTAGTGAAAACAATACCATATATACGAACAGTTCCAATAATTTTGCGTTGAATTTGGAGTTTGTAAATAGAAAAACCCAAGAGGTTAAAATGATATTGGCGGCACCAGAACTTGCCGAAGGTATGAGTGATAGCATTTATTACCAAGGCTGTATTGCTTTATTAATTGAGGAAATGATTACTGTAAAAACAGGATTTTAATCCCACAATGTGGGTTCATATTATTACTCTTCCTAGTTCTCGGGATCGTGAGAATAGTTCGCCTTGCTCATGAGAAAAGTTCCCCGCAGCTTGCTGCGAGAAAACAAAAGTTCTACTATTTTGATACCTCGTCTGCAGCGAGGTAGTTCATTAAGAGACTAATTCATTATAAACTTTCATTAACTCCAGGGTAGTTCTTTCTGAGCTAAATTGTTGAATGTGGTTTAGCCCATCGGAAACTAATTTATTCGCATAGCTTTCATCATTTAAAATTTTGATTATTCCAGCGGCAATGCTATCAATGCTATTTGGATCGCAATAATAGGCACCATCACCAGCAGCTTCGGGTAACGATGATGATTTTGTTGTTATAACAGGCGTTTTACTCCATAAGGCTTCAATTATGGGGATTCCAAAACCTTCGTATTGCGAAGGATAAAGAAACAATTTAGCTTTTTGATAGAGCGCCGGTAAATGCAAATAATTAAGTGGATTTAAAAATAAGATATTGTTTTCAATATTTTTATCAGAAATGTATTTTTTAACTTGTTGTAAGTATTTGCCTCCCTTACCAACTACAATTAAAGGAATATTTATTTTATGCTTATATTTTTCAATGGCTTGTACAATACCTAAAAGATTCTTGCGCTCTATAATGCTTCCTACATACAGCATGTATTCTTTGGGCAAATTATAGTGATCAAGAAAGGAATCAAGTGTATCCTGATTAAGTTCCACTTTAAACATGTCGTGGCAGGTTTGATAACAGACTGCAATTTTTTCAGGATTTAAATGATAATGCTTTATCAAATCTTGTTTGGTACTATTACTTACGGCAATAATTTTATCTGCATGTTTACATGCAAATCGGAATTTGAAATCGTATATTTTTCTATCAATTAGAGAAAAGTCGTTTGGATAAGTTTTATAAATAAGATCGTGAATGGTTACAAGCGACTTTGATTTTGTATTTTTAATTCCAATGGGAAGCTCATGAGACAATCCATGGTAAATGTCTAATTCATTTTGCTTAATATCTTTAATGCATTTTGATGTTCGCCACAAATTCTTTGAACCCGATTTAGGTGTAATAATATTATAAGTGTTTTCAAAAAAAGGTTTTGTATCTTCTTTTTTTTGAATTTTGGGTGTGAATAAAAATAATTCGTTTTCGGGGTGATACTTTTTTATTCCTGATACTAATGAACGACTATAGTTACCTAAACCGGTAAAATTATTAAATAGTCGTTTTGCATCGAAGCCAATTTTAAGCATTAGATATATTTTTATTCCCCATTAAAAACAAAACTTACAATATTTGCACCCATTTGCAGTGCTTTTTCTCTTGTTTCTCTGGAATCGTTATGTACTTCCACATCTTCCCATCCATCGCCTAAATCGCATTCGTAGGTGTAGAAACATACCAATTTCCCTTTATAAAAAAGGCCAAACCCTTGGGGTGGCTTTTTGTCGTGCTCATGAACTTTGGGTAAGCCTTGGTTAAATGAAAATTTCTGATGATATATGGCATGATTAAATGGTAATTCAACAAAGTCGGAATTCGGGAAAATCTTTTTCATTTCTCGTCTAATAAACTTATCCAGCCCATAATTGTCATCAATGTGCAAAAAACCACCAGCTAGCAAATATTTTTTTAAATTTTCAACATCCGATTCGCTAAAAACAACATTTCCATGCCCGGTCATATGAAGCAAGGGATAAGAAAAAATATCGCTACTTCCAACCTCTACAGTAGAAGGTTCTGGGTTTATGTTTGTATTAATTTGTTCGTTACAAAATTTTATTAGGTTGGGTAGTGAGGTTGGGTTCGAATACCAATCACCACCTCCGTTATATTTAAGCAAAGCTATTTTAAGTGGCTGTGCATTGGCACCAAATATTAAGAAAATAAGAAAAAATGGAATCAAAAGTTTATTCATCCTTAATAATATTTACAGTATGACAGGCAACAATACCGGCAGTTTCAGTTCTTAGTCTACTTTTTCCTAAATGAATTTCTTCATAATTATTTTCCAGGGCTAGGGTAATTTCTTCAGGTGAAAAATCTCCTTCGGGTCCTATAAGAATAGTAAATTTGTTATTGTTTGCAAGTTTCGATTTTAACGAAGGTTTTGGGTTTGTTTCGCAATGTGCAATTAACTTAGTTCCTTCTATGTTTTGCTTAATAAAATCTTTAAATTTTATAGGCTCGTTTAGTTTTGGTCTATATGCTTTTATAGATTGTTTCATTGCTGAAAGCAATATTTTTTCAAGTCTATCTGTTTTAACAACCTTTCTTTCTGATCGGTGGCAAATTAGTGGGGTAATTTCATCGATGCCAATTTCTGTTGCTTTTTCTAAGAACCATTCGTAGCGATCAATGTTTTTTGTAGGAGCAATTGCAATATGTATTTGGTAATTTCTTCGGTTGTATTGTTCAATTTTCTCAATAACCCGAATCACACATTTTTTAGCATCTGGTTCATCAATTATTCCAAAATACATGCCTCCTTTGCCATCAATCATGCATATTTCGTCACCGGCTTGCATTCTTAAAACTTTAATAGCATGTTTCGATTCTTCCTCAGGTAAGGTGTAGGTTATCTTTTTAATGTTTGGTGTATAAAAAACTTGCATATTCTTTTTTTTAAGAAGCGTAAAGATAAAAATATTACTAAATATAAGTTTATTAATTGTTAGGAAAACTCCCTATAATTGAAGCAAAGAAGTAATTTAGCAGCACAATACAGAAATTAAATGATAAGCATAGGATTACTTTCAGATACCCATTCGCACATTGACGATAAAATGATAAATTTCCTCTCAAAATGTGATGAAATTTGGCATGCCGGCGATATTGGTAATATTTCAATTATTGATAAGCTTAAAGAAATAAAACCAATACGAGCAGTTTATGGAAATATTGATGATAATGAAGTGCGTCAAGAATATGAGAAAACAATAATATTCACTCTTGAACAAGTAAAAGTTATAATGACACATATTGGTGGGTATCCACCAAACTACACGTCAGAATTTAAACAACTTATTAAAGCAGAGAGGCCCAAGATATTTATTTCGGGTCATTCACACATATTAAAAGTAATTTACGATAAAGGCAATGAATGTTTGCATATTAATCCTGGAGCTGCTGGAATTCATGGTCTTCATCAAAAGAGAACTATGGTTCGTTTTAAAATTGATGGAACAGAATTAAAAGATATGGAAATTTGGGAGCACGAACGTTAAGGCTCCCAAAATATTTAATACTAGTCAAAATCCTCGTATTGCTCGTAATCAGCATCTTCGGCATCCTCATCATCAACCTTTTCACCACGCATCCGTTTTAAGAAATCGTCGCGTTTTTTCTTATTTGATAAAAAGAACACATAGGAGGTTTCACCTCTTTCAATGTCCATTTTTCTATCGGAAACTTTAGTTTCTGCAATCATGTCGTTAAATAAACCTTCGCTACTATAGGCTTGCATTAAGCCTCTTTTATAGGTAAAAAAGTACCAGTGGGTTTCTGAAATTTCAATATATAAGGTAAAACTATCGCCACTGCGCTTTCGCTGTATTTCTAAATTTCCTTTAACTTTTCTATTGATTTGAGAACCCAATATATTAACAATTCCAAATTCACCTTCCGATTGCCAAGCTCTATCCTCCTTATTCCATTTCATCGACAATTCCGATAAAACAAAAGTGCTTAGTAATTCATCAGGAATTTTTTTAAGGATGCCAAATATTTCTTGTTCTTTTAGCATGGCATCAGCTACTTTAGATCCTAATAATTCCTTCATTCCCATTTGATAGGTTCTGTATTTTAAACTGATGGGTGGTAATCCAGTCATGCTCTTAATTGTATCTCCAATGAATTTGATGTTTTTTTCAGGGAAAAAGAAATCAATTGTCATTACTAAATCAAGTTTGACCCGATCTTTGGGTAAATCGTAATTAGCATTTCCTTTTGTTTTTATTTTTATTTGTCCAAGGTCTGCCGTTAAATCAATATTCCCTTCGCCATATAAATTACAGAAATTTTTATGGAGTGATAATAAATCGCCTATGGTATCGGGGTTTTGAATTCTATATTTTTCGCCTATATAATATTTTTTATCTTTCTTTTTAAAGGTTAAAAATCCTCCAGCGGTTGAAACAAATTGGTTACTGTAAGTTTTACGAGGAGAAATAAATGTAGGAAAAACATGAATGGAGTCTGTTGCCAACATTACTCCCGATACTAAGAACTTTTCGTTAATATCTTTGGGCTGTTCTCCCAGTGGAATATAGATATTAAGTGGATTTATTTCGGATTCAAATTTCAACCAATTTTCCGATATGGCATCACATTCATGGTTAATTTTTGTATATCCATCGAACATTAAATATTTATCACGAGCTTTTAAACTAACTTTCCCTTGATACGAAAAAGCGGGGGATAAGGAAAAATTCTCAATGCCTTTAACTTTGCCATTGGCAAAAGTTTGCTCTATTGAGTCTACTGCAATTACATCAAAATTAATAACCTGGAATCTACCCAATTCATCTAAGTAATTATATTTACCCTCTCCGTGGTATTGGTGTCTTGAGCTAATGTTTATGGTGGCGTCGTGGAAACGGTGATGTTTTGTTTCTGTATTAGCTAGCACCTCAGCTTTTCTTAAGGTACGCATTTTTGCTACAGGTTCGACGGTAACTTCTTCTTCAAAAGGGAATATATTGGCATCGGCAACCTGAATGAATTTAACCTTGTGAGCAAATATGGTATTTGTTTGCAAATCGAAATCCGTTTCAGAAGATACCCAATTAAGTGAATCTTGACCTGAATGAACAGAAACAAATAATGAACCTTTTGGAGAATAACCCACATCATCTCTTTCTACAATTTTAGTTTTACCATGTTCAAAAACTTGGATAGTATTTGGTGTGCTTAGCTGCATGGTTTTTTTCTCCATAAGCCAGCTGAATTTTTCTATATATGCTTCATAAAGGTTTTCACGCAATTCAACTTTGGAGGTGCCTGTATTAGAACGGAAAGTAGATTTCATAGCAATAAAATCTACCTGTGCGTTAATACTATCAGTTTTGAATGCAAGTTTATCAGTATTTATCGATTTAAGCTCAAATGCTGCCGAATCTGTATTGAATTTGTCGGCATTAAATTTATATAGCTTGGACATTAATGAACCATTGTTATAGCTTGTTTTGCCCGAGCCTATTAAACTCTCTGGTGTATATAGAAGTTTTCCTGAATGTTTTGCTTTTGTTTCATACATTACAAATGCTTGTTCTACAGTTTCTGAATACATTTCGTCTTCGTATGGCATCCAATGCACATACACCTTATCGGCTCTAACTTCGGGATATTGTGCAGCTGTTGTTTGCTTGTTTATATGAAAATTAGTTGTGTATACATTTGTTGAATCGGGATAAAAAATAAAATCATCCGATGTTGTTTTTGAGGTTAAATAGGTCATATAACCATCGCCACGCAAGCCTTGATTACTCAAATGAATATTTGATACATATTGTCCTTTGTCTTTATAAAGTGGCAATCCTTCACTGGGGGTATCATGATTAAATCCTAAGGAGTTGTCTTTTTGCAAAACCAAGCGCTGTCGAATAAGCGGGAAAATATCTGAGGAATGCAATTCCCCATCGTAACCCATTCCTTCTGTTGAAAAGCTATTCAAACTATCAATAACATATGGGTCAACAATAAAAAAGAATTTGTCACGTGTGTATTTTCCTTTTTGAATGTTTTTTGCATCATAATATACATATGAGGTTTCCTTACTCTCAAATATTGGGTATTCAGGAAAAGCCTTGACTCCAGATTTATTATTAGGATCATCAATAACAATATCGCCAGTTACGTCTTCAATTACATTTTGAACATTGGCAAGTATTCTGCGACCCCAATTGTCGGTTCCTGCCTGTACTTTTATGTTAAGTGAATCAATTTCGTTAAGAACTATTTTAAAACTATCGTACTTAAATTGGAAGTTCTGTCCATAATATGTAAAAAGCCCTGCTTCAATTTTACCGGCAAAATCAAAATCTCGATTTTTTTTCAATAAAATTTCTTGATTTTTTGGATAAAAAACAACATTTTGGCTATCACTTAAATTTATCATCGGTACACCTTTTATTTCTAAATCCATGTTATGTAGGTTCAAAAGGGCATTTTTATTTGGGGCGTTTGTACGCGATTCAAAATTAATCAAGTCATAATCTTTTCTACCAACAATGGCATCGAGATATTTGTAAAGTTTTGGTTTTAAGGTGCAATATTCGGTTTCAAAATTATAATCTACAATTCCGGTGTAGGTTAATTGTATAAGTAAGCGCTGAACCGGAACCAAGGGCAAGCCCATAAACTTTGCCAGATCTTCAACATGAAAGGTTTTAGTATTGTAAAACTGAGCATATTTTTTTAGAGATAAATAGGGGTGAAGTTGCTCCAATCCTTGCACTTCATAGTATCGTGCGGCACTAAAATAGTCAGCAGATTCAAAATTCGCAATATTTATACTAGTTCCTCTAAGCATTGTCATTTCAACATTTAGGTCATCCATTCGCCATTTAAGCAACTCAAAATCCATTTCAATTTTGTGGTAAGTATCGTAATATGGACTTCGTGACATATTTTCTGCGTCATCGTCGCGAATTAAATTAATTTCACGTGTGTTATCATAATATCGGAATAGTAATCCAGGATGGTAAATTGAGTCGATGCCAACGTACATGCTTATTTTTGCATTTCGTGAGGTTATGTCTTGTTTTCCAAAAGTATAATAAAATGAAAGGGTTTTCATGAATAGCTGCTTTTCAATAATTGTATCATTTTCAACAATAAGCTCAACATCTCTATATAATGATAAGGATGCAGGACTATCTTTTGATCCGGAACCAATGAAGCCACTACCTTGCATTTTAAATCCACCTTTATAATCAATATCTTTAAATATCTCTTTTATTTCAAATTGTGCTTCATCCGATTCAAATCGAGGGTAACTCAACGATTCAGGAGATCGCACTTCAACAATCTTATCAGTTAATGTTCCTTTTAATGGATAATCGAAGTAGTTTTTATTATAGAAGTCAACATGTTCAATGGTATAATATGCTTTATTCATGTGAAAGGAATATGCACCAAATTCTGCCCAAGAAATGTTTTTACGCAGTCCAGCTTTTTCCCAATAAACTTTTGCGCTTTTACCTTTCCAAATGCCCAAGGTTGGGTAAAAGGTTCCAGATGTTTCATGAATAATGATACTGTCTTTTCGAAGTTTTCCAGTTAGATTTAGTTTGTCGAAAATGAATTTTGCCGTATCACCGTCAAGCAATATTCTGTATTTATCATTATCGGCAAGCCACGAAACCGTTTGCGAATAGTAAACTGCATTTTTTTGGAGTAAGAAAATGGATCCTTCAATAAAACTGTTAATTTGATTGAGCTTTGTTTTTTTATCTTGTATTAAGAATCGCAAACATTTTTGCCACTCCACATAATTCATTGAGTCGGTAGTAATTGTATCAAAGGCTATTAGAGCAGTGATATAATTATAAAAGTGTGGAAAGTTTAAAGCTCTACGTTTTAATAAAAGATTAGAAATTTCATAAATAGATTGTTGTTTTTCTTTTGAAAAACCTCCTTCGAGCCATGATTCTTCAAAAACTTCTAGTAATTCTTTACCTTTTGTGTAATTAGTGTTACTTCTTTCAAATAATTCATTCATTTCTTTTAAATAGGATTCAGGTTTTTCGGTAAATTTTGTAAAACGTTGTGAATAGCTATTAAGAAACAGAATAAAAAATATACTTACAGTAAAGAGTTTACGAATCATGATTTATTTTATGCTTGTTTATAAAATTTCGCAGCGGTCCAATTATCTTTTTCAATTTTTTTACTAAATGAAAAATCTAAATTTTCAGCTTTTTCAATTAGCATAGGTAAATCGTGAGAATAAAAACCACTAAGAAGTAATATGCCATTTGGTTTTAGTGAATTAGCATATTTATCCATGTCGTTTAGAAGAATATTTCTGTTAATATTGGCAATTATTACATCAAAAGATTTATCAGATAATAGGTTTGCATCACCTTCAAATACTTCAAAATTAGTTATGTTATTTCTTTGGGCATTTTCAATGCTATTTACATATGCCCAATTGTCAACATCAATTCCTGTAACTTTTTTTGCATTTTGTTTTGCAGCAAGTATTGCAAGTACACCTGTTCCGCAGCCCATATCAAGCACTGTTTTGTTTTCAAAATCAATATCCAGCATAAATTCAATCATCAAGGTTGTGGTGGCGTGATGACCCGTACCAAAAGACATTTTAGGTTCAATTATTAGGTCGTATTCAAAATTACTATCTGCTTCATGGAAAGGTGCTCTTATTCTACACTTAGAACCAACAGTAATGGGAGTGAAGTTCTTTTCCCATTCGGCATTCCAATTTTGCTGTTCAATTTCTGTAATGCTCACTGAAATATTTTCCAAAATTGGTTTTATAGGATCCAATGCGTTTTCAAAATCCTCTTTCACAAAGATATTTTTTGGTATATAGGCATTTAATCCTTCAGGAATATCTGAAAAACTTTCAAAACCGATCTCACCAAGTATGGCAGCAATAATTTCACGGTTTTCCGAAGTGCAATTATCAAATGTTAGAGAAACTTCAATGTAATTCATTTGTTTGTTTTTGTTAATTTATAAAAATAAAAAAAAGGTACCTGTTTGCCGCAGATACCTTAAACTATTTATTAATAAGTTATTAAAAGCCGTTTATTATTCCTAAAAAGTCTTCAGCTGTTAATGCTGCACCACCAATTAGGCCACCGTCAACGTCAGGATTTGCAAATAATTCTTTTGCGTTTGAAGGTTTACAACTACCACCATATAAGATGCTGGTATTTTGAGCAAGGCCGCCAAATTTTTTAGCGAGTAAATCACGAATAAATTTGTGAATTTCCTGAGCTTGAGCAGCAGATGCGGTTTTTCCTGTTCCAATAGCCCAAACGGGTTCGTACGCAATCACCACTTTTTCAAAATCTTCTTTATCTAAATCGAAAAGAACGGTTTCAAGTTGTTCTTTAATTACATCGAAATGTTTGTTTGCTTCTCGTTCTTCTAAAACTTCACCTACACAATAAATAGGTGTTAAGTTAAATTCCAGCGCTTTTCTAATTTTTGCTTTGAGTAATTCATTGGTTTCGCCATAGTAGCTTCTACGTTCAGAGTGTCCAAGAATCACATAATCAGCTCCAGCAGACCATAGCATTTCAGCTGATATTTCACCCGTATAGGCCCCTGAAGTTTCTGTGGCACAGTTTTGTCCAGCAACTGAAATTCTATCATTGTTTACTACTTTATTTACTTCGGCTATGTGAGTAAATGGAGGAGAAACAACAACGGTTACATTTTTATTTCCTTTTTCTGCAACTAATTTGTCAATTTCAATAGCAAGATCAATACCTTCTTGATAGGTTTTGTTCATTTTCCAGTTACCCGCTACAATTTTTTGTCTCATAATAATTGTATTTTATTTAATGCATAATGTTGACATACAGAACTATGGCTTTTTTATTTTTTGTTTAACTAATACATATGAAGAAATTAAAAAGCTACATAGTAAAATGAGTGTGTAAATATAATATTTATCAGCCGTTTTCTTATAATTTGAAATGGTTTGTTTTAGTATATTTTTCCCCAAATATTCTGGCGAGGGAAGATCGTTTACATGCCATTTTCCAATGATTGTTCCTTCTTTTATAATTAGCAAACCTGGATTCGATCGAATAATGGTTTTTAAAGTTATTTCATCGGTAGTGTAGAAATCATAGCTTGCTTTTGTGCTTTTATAATATTCGTTTATTGCAGCATCTGTTGAAGCCGAGAGTGCATAAAACGGATAGCCATTTTCATAACAAAAATCATATAACTTATTAATCTCTTTGCTTTTGCTTAAATCAGCTTTCTCAAGGTTGTAGGCAATTAAAAGAAAGTTGTAGTTTTCATTTGATAAAATAATGTCGGTTAGTTCGGTACCTTCATTATCAACAATAGTAAAATCATGTATGGGTGGTTCATATCCTTTTTTTATTAATTCATGTTTTGCACTTACAAAAGTCCAAGTTGAATCAGGAAGTTTTTTCATGGTAAATGTTTTCTCTCTATTTTTTTTGGAATATATGAATTTGCTTTCCCAAATATCGGCGGGTGCTCCTTCGGGGGTTGTCATTGCTTCAGGAATATGAGTACCCACTTTATAGGGTCTGAAATCTAAAACGGGTAGGTGTTGGTATGAATAAATACTTACAATAATCATGGTAATTGTTCCAAAAGTAATTGCCAGCCACTGATCGGTGTTTGAATAGGTAGAGGTGATTTTTTTTCTGTTTATAAATAGATATATGGTAGGTATTAAAAGGACAATGTTTTTCCAAAATGTTTGCCAGTTGGTTAGAATTAGCGCATCACCAAAGCATCCACAGTCGTGAACAGGATTTGTTAATGCCAATACCAAGGTTAATGGAGTGAAAATGGCCATGAATAAAACTGCACCTAAGGAACTTAATTTTATTTTAAGATTTAATAATATACAAAATCCTACAATAAATTCGGCTAAGGAGAGTACAAAAGATAATCCGAATGAAAAAGTGGTAGCCCAGTTTGCATTAAAAGCATTAAAATAATCGTTGAATTTGTAGGTTGAACCAAGAGGGTCGACACCCTTAACAAAGCCAGAATAGATGAAAACAACGCCAACAATTATTCGGCAAATTAGACTTATATATTTAAAAGATGATTTCATATTAGAAAATTTTATTTGTAGTTAATTCATTTTTAATTTTTTCAAAAATATCGTTGGGCGAAAGCATTTCGAGTTTTTCATTGTAGCATTTTACTAAATGAAATTTTTCATCAGCTTCAACCAACGACAAATATTCCTGGCGAACGGTTTCCTGAAAATTTAAATCGGCTTCATGTATGTCTTGCTTTCCTTGCAGGTAATCTCTATCATCACCATCGCGCTGGTTGCTTAGGCTATTTGTTGTGAAACTAAACGGAACATCAAGGAATAAGCTAAGTTTGGGTTTTGGAATTCCGTAATGGCTATATTCCAAATCAGTTAACCATTTTCGTAAGGCTAATTTTTCTTCAATAGTTTTTAATTTAGCACCTTGAAATGCCATGTTTGAATAAACATAGCGGTCAATAATTACCAATTCGTTAGCGTCAATCCAAGTGTTTATTTGGTTTTTAGCATTATCTCTATCACCCGCATAAATTAATCCAACTAAATAGGGGTTAACTTCGTTATTTTTTCCCAAATCGCCACGTAAAAAGCGTGCAACCAGATCGCCAAAAATACCTTCCTCAGTTCGGGGAAAATGTAAATATTTATATGAAATATTGTTTTGTTTTAAGTGGTTTTTTAACATTTTTAGCTGGGTGCTTTTCCCAGATCCATCTAAGCCTTCAATTACAATAAAACTCATGTTTATTTATTTAAGTTGAAGTACAAAAATATAAAAATCTTTTACCTGAAACAGCCTGGTAAGATTATTTAACATTGTGTTAGCAAAATAAAGAGCAAAAATTTATTTATTAACTCAATAACTAGTTATATAAAGTGTTTGCCAATAACTATAAGGTTTGTATTTTTATTTGAATCATGCAATAAACCCACATGAATAAGTAAATAATTCTGTTTTTACTTTAATTGGTTATTTTTGTTGAAAATTGCAGAAATGACAAATACATTTTTTGAAAAAGCCTATAGTATTAATTGTAAAGGAAATTTACTTGATCTGTCGCAAGCAAAAGTAATGGGCATCATTAATATTACGCCTGATAGTTTTTATTCGGCAAGTAGAACGATCAATGATGCTTCAATACTAACAAAAGTTGAGCAAATGCTTGACGACGGTGCTGATATTATTGATTTGGGCGCTTATTCATCGAGACCAGGAGCAAAACATATTTCACAAGACGAAGAGTGGGAGAGACTTTCAAAACCTCTTGAATTAATAAGAAAGAAGTTTCCTGAGATTGTTCTTTCAGTGGATACTTTTAGAAGTTCAATTGCAAAAAATGCGGTGAATTATTTTAACGTTGATATGATAAATGATATTTCGGCTGGCGAAATGGATGCAAAAATGTTTTCAACCATTGCTGAATTAAATGTTCCATATATTATTATGCATATGAAAGGCAATCCTGAAAATATGCAGACAAATCCCATATATGAACATTTAATGAGGGAAGTGTTTTTGTATTTTGCAAAGAAAGTTGAAACGCTTAAAAGTTTAGGTGTTTCTGATATTATAATAGATCCTGGTTTTGGTTTTGGGAAAACCATTGATCATAATTATGAATTACTTTCAAAACTTGACGAGTTTAAAATTTTTGAAGTGCCAATATTGGTTGGTTTGTCTAGAAAATCAATGATTTACAAGTTTTTAAATAGTACTCCCGAAGAATCACTAACAGGTACCATTACATTAAACACATTGGCATTAACAAAAGGTGTTCAAATATTGAGAGTTCATGATGTGAAGGAGGCCTTTGAAACTGTATGTTTATATAACAAAATGAAACAGACCATGTCTGAGATAACTTAGCAAAGCGTTCTCGTAAGCGATAGCAAGTAACTTACAAAGCGTTATCATGAGCGACAGCGAGTAATTATTGAGATACATACGAGAAATGATTAAATTAATGTGCCATTCCTCAGCATTATCATAAATTTAAACGGATGAAAAAAAAACTATAACCAATAGCTAAGGAAAGTAAGAAACGAATAAGCGAAAAAATTGCACTTGGCTACCTCGCTAAATATCTGTTTTATTTGAAATTATAATATTCTCGATTTTAAGCAAAATATAAATGAGTCCAGTATAAAAAGCATTCGAATTAAGATTTTCAACATTTATTTACCCTAGCCCTAAAGGGAAAACGTTGAAAATCAGACTCCCTTTAGGGTTGGGGTAATGCTGATTTTCAACTTCTCCCGATTTCGTCCTTTTTTATACGGGACTTATAAATTTTAAGTGTTTTCAAGTAAAGGAAACCTATAAATTAAATATGTAAGGCATGTTTTTATGCCCTTATTGCAAGTCATTCTTTCAATATTGTTTTTTTTGAGAATGTTTGTAGCCAATTGAAAATGACTATTAAATTGGTTGAGATAAAGTTTATTAGAACTTATTTTAAAGCTTCTTTCCTGTTTAATATATTTGTTTTGTTGAAAAAACTTTAATGTTGTGGAACTCTCTGTGCAAAACAAAAAAAGCAATATTTTTATTTACATCATTAATAGATAAAATAAATCTAAATGTTACTTTTATATTATCATAAAAACAAGGGAGATTATAATTAAACAGAGAAAATATTATGATAAGTCAAATCAAAGGTGCGGTTTTGTTGCTAGGATTGTTTTTAATTTTCAATACACATACTATCGCCCAAAAGCAACAAGATGATTTTATTAGTTTAGTGAAATCTGCTGGTTTATTTCCAGACTTTGAGGAAGATTTCAGAATATTAATATTAAATATAATGACCCATCCCGATTCTTATTACAAAAGAAATGAGGGCAAAACTTATCTTACTTTTAAGGTAGTAAATGAAGAATATCAATTGGTTCTGGATGAGGCTGCTTTGGATTCAAGTATTCTAAATTTTCAATTGCTTTTAAAATCAGCTTATGGTAGAAGATCTTACTATAGGCTTGAAAAAGGTGAGATGGTTGAATGTTGGTATAAAGAAAGGGGTGTTACATTTAGTAATTTTTCAGATAATTCTTCAACTACATACAATTTACGAACAGGTTATTATGACTTTATTGATTATGTAAGGAAATTTAATGGTTTTCTGATTCAAAAGAGAACAAAAAATATTAAATCAAAACAACTTCGCAGGGCTTACCGCATGGTAAACAGCATAAGAGACACGCAGTATTCCAGATTGCAAAAGATGATTAAAAGGTATGATAAATTTGTTGCCAAACGTCTTCGTAAGCAGGATAGAAAACTGGCTAAGGCCAAAAAGAAATTTGAAAAAGAAAAAGAAAAAGAAAAGACAAATGAATAAATAAAGGTTGCTTAGGTGTAATTCTTTCTTTTAAAAGGATTTCGAAAAGCAAACAGTCGGTCATCTTTATTAAAAATCAAAACCAGAAGTATTAAATTCTATATGGTTATCTCCATGTCAACCTAAATTTAAAAATTAGAAAAGGTGGTTTTAAAAAGTCGGTTAATACATTCCGACAATTAATTGCCTGTAAGGCATATTTATTTTAGCTGGAGGCACCGCCTCCGGTATTGAACATGTGAAAAATCGTTGCAGAAATATTAATGATACCCAAATTGAGCGATTAGCTATCGCTATTCTGCTCAATCGACTGAGTTATTGTAAGGTTTTCAAATTTTTCATTTCACTCAAATTGTGAAAACCAACAATTTCTAGGTCGGGGTTAACTCTAAGTATAGCGCTTTTCATTTTATTCAAATCGCTCA
>JAEINW010000164.1 GCA_016342715.1 Salinivirgaceae bacterium
TATGGGATTGATTATGATGAAAGATATTTATGGTCAGACTAATGCTAAGCTGTCCTTTCAGGACGATATTCACTTTTAAATCAATAACCCGAGGCGTTGCCATCGGGCTAAAATGAATTGGACTTTCAGTCCGAAAGATAAAATGCAATCAAAATAGAATAAACTAGATTAATTGCAGCAGTACCTTGGCTATAGCTATGATGACACGCAGAAGTTGCTGGAATAAACCTAATTTGTGATTTAATTTTCGAATATTTTATTTGTCACTATTATTAATAATAAAACTAGATGAATTCCTATTCTTCCCCCAACTTTATAAAGTGATCTAAATTACCGGATAGCAAAAAATAAAAAACCCTCAGCAAAAGCTAAGGGTTTTTTATTATATGTTGTAATATATTTTACAATTTACTCATGTGAAGTGCTAAACCTGATTTCAAGTTAGCAGCCTTGTTTTTGTGGATAACATTAGTTTTGGCTAATTTGTCAAGTATAGAAGCTACTTGTGGAAATAATTCCTCTGCTTCAGCTTTTTCAGTAGTAGCCCTTAACTTTCTCACAGCATTTCTTGCAGTTTTTGCATAATATTTATTGTGCAATTTGCGCTTCTCGCTCTGACGTATCCTTTTCTTTGCTGATTGATGATTTGCCATTTTTCTATATCTTATATTCTTTAAACAAAAAGTAGTCCGTAGGGGAATCGAACCCCTGTTACCAGGATGAAAACCTGGCGTCCTAACCCCTAGACGAACGGACCATCTAAATTGGGAATGCAAAATTAAACAATTTTTTCAAAAATAAAACTTTTTTTCAAAAAAAATTTTCTTAAACTTATTTTAGAACTTTGCGTAATCCCTTTTAAAATTTTGCGCTGCAAACATAATACATAATTTTCAAATTCAGCAACAATATTTAAAAAAAATACAAATATTTTTAAAAAATAAGTAACATGCAGAATACTAGGATTATAACTATTCTATATATAATGCAATTATGGAATTATAACTATTATACTATCAAAGATGTAAATAATTAAAATACCTTTGTTGCTAGTAAAAATTAGATAGAAATGGCAAGATTTTTTCATATTCAGAAGGCAAAAAGATTTAGCTATAAGCCTCGTTATTACAACGAAGCTGCTGAAATTAGAAAAGTACGAGAAGAAAAAATAAAAAAAGAAGTAGAAGCGGAAAGAGAGGGTCGTCCAACCAGATTATCAAAGGATGATATGACCAATTATATAAAAATGGCACGAAGAACTCAAAAAAAATCAAACATTCGCTTATTGGTTATTTTGGTGCTTCTACTACTTATTTTTTATATTTTCTTTTTTAAATAGAAGCATATTATTAAATGGCAGATATTATTCATTTATTGCCCGATAATGTAGCCAATCAAATTGCAGCGGGTGAGGTTGTACAGAGGCCAGCTTCGGTAGTAAAAGAGTTAGTTGAGAATTCAATCGATGCTGGAGCAACAAAAATTCAAGTTATTATTAAGGAGGCCGGAAAAACTTTAATTCAGGTTATTGATAATGGCATGGGTATGTCAGAAACAGATGCAAGAATGTGTTTTGAACGACACGCAACTTCAAAAATCCGTAAAGCAAACGATTTGTTCGATATTCAAACCATGGGCTTTCGTGGCGAAGCTATGGCCAGTATTGCAGCTATAGCATCGGTTAATTTAAAAACAAAAAAGATTGACGCCGAATTGGGTGTTAATATAATAATTTCGGGTTCAAAGCTCGAGCTTCAGGAGCCGGTTTCATGTCAGAATGGCACAAACCTAATGATTAAAAATTTATTTTTTAATATTCCTGCTCGCCGTAAGTTTTTAAAATCGAACAGTACCGAATTAAAACATATTATGGAGGAATTTCAGCATGTGGCACTTGGTTTTCCTAAAATTGAGATGCAACTCATTCATAACGATGTTGAAATTTACAACCTTCCGTCTTCTAAAATATATCATCGAATATTAAATGTGCTTGGTAAATCGGCCAGTCAGAATTTGGTTCCCATTCAATCGGAAACCAGCATGGCAAAAATAAAAGGCTATGTGGGCAAACCTGAAAATGCCAGAAAAACTTCTGGCGAACAATTTTTCTTTGTAAACAACCGATACATGAGGCATCCGTATTTTTATAAAGCAGTTGTTTCAGCCTATGAAAATATAATGCAGCAAGGCTTGCTACCCTCATTTTTTATTTACTTTGATGTGCCACCAGAAACCATCGACATAAATATTCATCCTACAAAAACTGAAATAAAATTTGAAAATGAGCGTGGCTTGTGGCCCATTATTCAAGCAACAGTAAAAGAAGGACTCGGAAAGCACAATTTTGCTCCAAGTATAGATTTTAACCTAGAGGCAGCTTTTGATATTCCGATGTTTCGAAAAGGTGAAACCTTTTCTGCACCTGAAATAAAAATTAATCCAAATTTCAATCCTTTTGATAATCAAAGCTCCAATTATCCAAAACCAAAATCATATAGTTCTGGGGCTGCTAAAAATATTGATGATTGGGATAAACTTTATGCGGGTTTTGAAAAACCTAAAGACCAAATTACTCCAGAACAACAAGTTATTCCGCAGCAGCAAGAGATTAAATCAAATATTGAGTTACATAGTGGACGCTTTTTTCAGATAAAAGGAAAATACATAATGACTGTCGTTAAGTCAGGATTAATGCTTATTGACCAAAAGCGCGCACATGAACGCATTTTATTCGATGAATATATTTATAAAATGGGTTCACAATCGGGTGTTGGGCAAAAATTATTGTACCCACAAAAGGTTGAATTGGAAGCCATTGAAGCTGAATTATTTAAAGATATATTGCCTGAAATGAATCGCTTAGGCTTTGAAATAGAGGCTTTTGGCGGAAATTCATTTGTGGTAAATAGCATTCCTGCCGAATTTCCCGATGCTGACGTAAACGAGTGGGTAATTCAAATTGTTGATGTATTAAAAGAGAATCAAAAAGATTTTAAAGAAGCGATACGCGAAAATTTGGTTCGCTCGTTGGCAAAGTTTTTGTCTATCCCCTACGGTAAAATTTTGGCTGCTGAGGAAATGGCTCATATAAACGATAAGCTTTTTGGATCGCAAATGCCAAATGCTACCCCCGATGGTAAAACAATTATTACTATTTTGGGTATGGATGAATTAGAAAAAAAATTTAAATAGAAAAAAATGTTATCAAATAGATCGTCACTTTTTGGAAACTTACCCCCAGTAATAAAAAACCTGCTGATCATAAATGTGTTGGTTTTTGTGGCCGATATGGTTCTATCTCAAATGGGAATTGATTTAGGCCGCTACCTGGCATTGCACAATGTTCAATCGCCTTATTTTAAACCCTACCAGTTTGTTACCCACATGTTTATGCATGGCAGCATTACACATATTTTCTTTAATATGTTTGCATTGTTCATGTTTGGTAGAATGCTGGAAATGGTTTGGGAAGGTAAGCGATTTTTAATATATTATTTTGTTACCGGACTTGGAGCCGCAGCTTTACATAGTATTGTAAATTATTTGAGTCTTCAGGAAATACATTCTCAGATAGTTGCATTTAATAATACACCGAGCCCAGAATTATTGTTGGAATTTATCCGGGATCACTTACCAAACGCCACCGCTCAGGTAAATGAGTTTGTTACTTCATATAGCATAAATTCAAACGATAGTAGTTATGCAAATGAGGCATCGGCTCTTATGAACAAAATATATGAACTCCATTTAAACATTCCTACCGTTGGAGCCTCGGGGGCTGTTTTTGGTGTTTTATTAGCTTTTGGAATGTTATTTCCAAATTTACAATTACGTTTATTGTTCCCTCCCATACCTATTCGGGCAAAGTATTTTGTAATATTTTATGGTGCTGCAGAATTATATGCTGCTGTAATGCAACAGCCTGGCGATAATGTCGCACATTTTGCCCATCTTGGAGGAATGGTATTCGGATTTTTGTTAATTATATATTGGAACAAAAAAGGAATTGGTAATTTTGATAAATTTTAAAATATGCAAGGAACAGGAATTATCGATGAATTAAAAAGTACATTCAAATCAGGAAGTATGCTTTCCCGATTGATTTATATTAATCTGGGAGTGTTTCTTTTAGTAAAGTTAGTTGACATTGTATATTTTCTTTTTGGAATTGAAGGAAGCAATGTTTTTTTAGACTACACTATGGTGCCGGCTGAATTAAGCCAATTAATTAGAAAACCCTGGACTATTTTTACTTATATGTTTTTACACCAAGGCTTCATGCATATTTTATTTAATATGCTTTGGTTGTACTGGTTGGGTAAAATATTTTTGGAATACTTAACTGGAAAGCAGTTGTTAAATGTTTACTTACTAGGAGGTTTAGTTGGTGCAGCTTTTTATATTCTTGCGTTTAATCTTTTTCCAGCGTTTAACGAGGTAATCCCATTTTCATACGCATTAGGAGCTTCTGCTTCGGTTTTAGCCATTGTGGTTGCAACTGCTGTATATGTTCCAAATTATACGGTTTATTTAATGTTTTTAGGTCCCGTAAAGCTTAAATACATTGCCATGGTTTCTGTGCTTCTTGATATTGTATTTTTAATGGACGGCAATGCAGGAGGTCATTTAGCTCATATGGGTGGAGCTGCTTTTGGTTATTTTTATATTTCGCAATTAAAAAACGGAAAAGATATTTCAAAAGGTTTTGGTCGTTTTTTAGATTATGTTTTTTCATGGTTTAAGCCCAAAAAGAACTTAAAAGTTAGCTATCGACGTGGGGAAACCGATATTGATTATAATGCTAAAAAAGTTACTCAGCAAAAAAATATTGATATAATTTTAGAAAAAATTGCCAAATCGGGATATGATAGTTTAAGTAAAAGCGAGAAAGAAATATTATTCCGTCAAAGTAAAAACTCTTAGTTTTTGTTGCACAGCCAAGCATCATTTCTTAAATTGGCAGGTAATTAATTACCTATGTTCAGCAAATTTTTCACTAAAGTATTTCTTTGGATAAATTACTTTGTAATTATCTTATTACTATTGGGTTACTTGGCAAGTGAAGTGTCACCTCAGCAAATACCTTTATTTAATTTTTTTGCTTTATTATTTCCATATTTTATATTGCTAAATATTGCAAGTGTTGTTTTTTGGCTTTTTTTACAAAAACGCTACTTCCTTTATTCTCTTATCGTATTAGTTATTGGTTTTAATAAAATAACCAATACATTTTCCCTGTCGTTTCGCTCTCAAGAAATTGAAACAACAGATGCATTTAGTTTATTAAGCTACAATGCACGGGTTTTCGATTTATATGATTGGACACACAACGAAGTAACGCGCGATCAAATATTTTCTTCACTAAGAACAGAAAGTCCTGATATTGCATGTTTTCAAGAATATTTCAATAATACCGGAACCTATTTTCCTGTACACGATTCCTTAATGCAAAATCAGCGGTTTTCTTTTGCCCACATTAACATTAATGTTAGTTTGAGCAATGGTCATAATTTTGGAATTGCTACTTATAGCATTTACCCAATTGTTGGCAAAAGTGTAGTTGAATTTGAGAAATCAAGCAATCAGGTTTTAATTTCTGATATAAAAATAAATAAGGATACAATTCGTCTTTTTAATTGTCACTTAGAGTCCGTTCGATTTTTACGCGAAGATTACCAGTTTATGGATAGTATAAATAAAGTTTCGGAAGAACGTCGAAAAAAGGGGATTAAAGGTGTAAGCAAGCGCTTGGCTAGAGCATCTAAAAAAAGAGCTCACCAGGCAGAATTAATAAAAGAATTGATTTTGCAATCAGAATATCCGGTAATTGTATGTGGCGATTTTAATGATGTGCCTTCCTCATATATTTATAAAACCCTAGTTAAAGATTTGTCCGATTCGCATAAAGAAATGAATATTGGTGTAGGTGGAACCTATCGGCGTTTTTTTCCATCCAATAGAATTGACTATATATTACATGACACAGATTTAAAATGCGTATCATTTTCTAAACTAAATTGGCCTTATTCGGACCATTATCCAATTATTGGTAAATACAAACTTGTTAAGTAATTATACATAATTTATTTACCTTTACACACACATAAAAATTACTTTATGGATTCAAGGGTTCGTTATATTATTGGTTTCATTGGATTTTTGTTATTGATTTTTGGAGTTTGGTTTTTTCGCTCAATATTAGCCTATGTGTTAATTTCGGCGGCCATTTCAATACTTGGGCAGCCCATTGTCCGCATGCTAAAAAAAATAAAAATACGTAAACGCGAATTGCCCAATGGCTTAACTGCTGCTATATCGTTAGTTAGTATCTGGTTTGTAATTATTTTATTTTTCAGAATTTTTATTCCCTTAATAGTTTCAGAAGCCAACGAATTATCAACAATTAATGTTAATGAGCTTTACTCAAACCTTGAAAAGCCATTGCAAGAGGTTGAATCATTTGTTATTAAAACAGGTCATTTTAACGATTCGCAATCGTTTCGTGATTATTTGACTAATAAAATTATGGCTTTTATGGATGCCTCCTATTTATCAGATGCTCTATCAAGTTTAAGCTCCATTTTTGGCAATTTATTTATTGCATTTTTTGCCATCTCATTTATTACCTTTTTCTTTTTAAAAGAATCCACGCTATTTTCACAAGGAGTATTAATGGTTGTGCCCGACAAGCACACTGAAGAAGCAAAAAGAGTCTTGTCAACAATCCGTTTTTTGTTAACCCGATATTTGATAGGAATTATATTAGAAGTAATTCTGGTAATGATATTAGTAACTTTTGGATTATGGTTGGTTGGTATTCAATTTCAGCATGCCTTAATTTGTGGTTTATTTAGTGGTATTATGAATGTAATACCCTATGTTGGTCCATGGATTGGGGCTGCATTTGGCATAATAATAGGAATTGCTACAAACATTGATTTACCTTTTCAACCCGATATGTTAAAGCTAATAGGATTAATGGTTTTGGTTTTTGCAGCCATACAAACCATCGATAACATTGTGTTTCAACCATTTATATATTCAAGCAGTGTAAATGCGCATCCGCTAGAAATATTTTTGGTTATTCTTATGGCCGCTAGTATTGCTGGAATTGGGGGTATGGTATTAGCTATTCCATCATATACCGTTTTACGTGTAATAGCAAAAGAATTTTTAAGTAGTTTTAAAGTTGTTAAAAAACTCACACAGAATATTTAAAAAATGTATTTTCGTGGTGTATAATATTTTTTTATGTTTGTAGAAGCTAAAATTCATTGCAAATTAGGATTAATGAAAAAAAACTACCTTTTGATTATATGCCTTGCGTTTTTGAGTGTCATTAGCAACGCTCAGCTGGTTGATTTTTCAGTGCAAGGAATTCGATGCAGTGAAACTGAAATTGCATTTACCCAGCTAATTACTGGCATTGATGAAACTAATATAGTTTCTAGAGTTTGGGATTTTGGTGATGGCTTTACTTCATCGGATATTAACCCTATTCATGAATATGCTGATTCTGGATCGTACAATGTAACTTTAACTGTTGATACCGTGGAAGGACTAATTCCGTTGGTTAAAAATAAAACCATTTATGTTAATTTAAAACCTTCAATAAAATATTTCGTTGATACAACAGAAGTGTTTTTTTCATCATTTTCCAGATTGTTTATTGATTCAACCAACTCTTTTAACGCTATTGAAAAGTACACTTGGGATTTTGGCAATGGTGAAATTATTGAAATTGACACCTCCTTAGTTTTCTATAAATACAAAAAAGCTGGAGCGTATAATATCGTTCATTCTGTTCTTGATGCCAAAGGTTGTGTTGACACAAATGATACTACCACAATTGTAATAACTGATATATTTAAGGTTCCCAATGTATTTACACCAAATGGTGATGGGAAAAATGATAAATTTATTGTTACATCAAATGGTGTTACTTTGTTCTCAATAGATATTTACAATCGTTGGGGAAATTTATTATTCCGCCGCGAAGGACATGAGCAAATTGTTTGGGACGGCAAAATGACCAATGGAACACCTGTAAAATCAGGAACCTATTTCTATATAATTTCTGCAAAATCAGGAAATGTTGATTACGAACCACAAAGTGGATTCATCACCATCTTTTATTAAGCTCCTTTTAAATGAATCAAATTGCCAGATTAATGCATTCGGTTTTTGGTAAGCCATTAATGGTCTTTTCATTAATGATTATTGCAATTGGATTACCAATTTCGCCATTTTTGGTTAGTGCTGGTCAAATGTTACTGGCGCTTAATTATTTACTTGAGGGAGATGTAAAATATAAAATACATCAATTAAAAAGCAATAAAGTCATCTGGCTTTTTTTGTTATTACCATTGATTCATGTAATCTGGTTAGCAAATACTTCAGATTTTGCTTATGCCCTGAGCGATTTAAAAATAAAAGTTCCACTTGTTGTTTTTCCAATTATTATTGGAACAAGCAGAAGTCTTTCGTTAAAGCAGTTGCAATGGGTTTTACTTACTTTTGTTTTTGGCGTTTTTTGTGGCAGCGTGGTAAGTGTCTCAATTCTTACCGGAATTTATCCTTTGGATTACTTAGATATTCGAGACATTTCTATTTTTATCTCACACATTCGTTTTGGATTAATGCTTGTGTTTTCTCTTGTTATTATTTCGTTTTACACCATAAAGAATTGGCTTACAATATCAAAAACTGATAAAATTGGCATTGGTCTAATTTTAACTTGGTTTCTTTTATTTCTTATTATTTTACAATCACTTACCAGCTGGGTTGTTATGATGTTTTTGGGACTTAGTCTTTTTGTAATTTATTATAAAAGAATTAAAAACATATTGATAAGGAAAACCTTATTAATTATACTTGCATCGGTAATGATATTTTGGGTAAGCATTGTTTGTGTTGTGTTTTTTAATTTTTATTTTAAACCATCTGTTGATTTATCAAAATTACCCAAATATACACAGCAAGGAAATTTGTATGTAAATGATCTAAGATCAAAAGAAAAAGAGAATGGTAATAGAGTATTTATTCAAATTTGTTATGATGAATTGAAAACGGAATGGGGAAAAGTTAGTGAGTATGACATGATGGGTAAAGATAAAAAAGGTAATTCACTTCGATATACCTTAATTAGATATTTAACATCAAAAGGATTAACAAAAGATTCTGTTGGAATGAGTAAGTTGGATCAAATTGATATAAATTTAATTGAAAGTGGATACGCAAGTATAGTTCATCGCAATAAGTTTATTCCATACATAAAGATATATGAATTGGTTTGGGAAATAGATAATTATTTAAGAGCTGATAATGCAAATAAAAAATCTGTAGCTCAGCGCTTTGAATATTTAAAAGCAGGAATATTCATTATTAAAAACAATTTTTTATTTGGCGTTGGAACGGGTGATTTGCAAAACGAATTTAATAATGGCTACGAAAAGTTAGATTCAAATTTATTAAATAAATATCAGCATCGTGCGCATAATCAATATCTTACTTTTTTTATTACTTTTGGAATTATTGGATTTGTTTTAAGTTTACTATCGCTTTTTGGACCAGCCTATAAATCGTTAACTAAATTAAATATTTTATTAATTTCGTTTTTGCTCATAGTTTTCACAAGCATGATGAACGAAGACACGCTTGAAACTCAGGCTGGAGTAACTTTTTACATAATGTTTTACACGATTTTGCTTTTTTCTAATAAAAAGAAATGACACAGACCATGTCTGTAATTACAACAGAGACACATACTTTTATGATTAAACTTTATGCCAAATCGCAGCATAGTCACAAATTTTAACAGATGAAACCCTCATCATTAAGGGCGTTTAAAAAATAAGGTACAAAGACAAAAGGACATAAATAAATGAGCAAGTTAAAACATACGCTTTTATGATGAGGGTTCGCCGAACTAAGCGAAGCCTTCTCACGAATACCTTAAAAAATAAATATTTATGAGTAACACCTTTGAAATAATAGAATCGTGTGAGGCAACAACCGAGTGATAACGAGTTCGTGAATACAAATAAAAATAATAGTTGCCATGAACAAATGTCACAAAAAATAAATTGAAATACATAAGTTACCGAAATACAAAGTATTAATCAAAGTTTATACGAATGAAAAAACTAAGTGCAGTTATTATAACTTTGAACGAAGAAAAAAATATTGAAAAATGCATAATATCCATTCAAGATATTGCCGATGAAATAATTGTTCTTGACTCTTTTTCAACAGATGCAACTAAAGAAATCTGTCAAAAATATAAAGTCACATTTATTGAACACGAATGGAGGGGTTATTCGGGATCAAAAAATCTTGCTAATTCTTTGGCATCCAACAACCTTGTTTTTTGTATTGATGCCGATGAAGTTGTTTCGCAAGAGCTATTAAAATCTATTCAAGAGGTAAAAAATACTGATGCTGGTGATGCATATTATGTAATTAACCGGATTACAAATTTTTGTGGTAGTTGGATAAAACATTGTGGTTGGTATCCCGATAAGATAATTCGCATTTGGAATAAAAATGATGGTGAATGGAAAGGAGATATTCATGAAAAACTGGAATTTAATAAGCCTTTAAAAAAAGTGCTTCTGCATGGAGATTTGCACCATTTTAGCTTTCATACAATTGAACAACACTTAGACACCATAAACAAATTCTCTGGTATTGCTGCAAAACAAAAATTTAAAAATGGTAAAAAAGCCAGTTTAATACGAATTGTGTTTAAGCCATTTTTTAAATTTCTGGTTCTTTATTTTGTAAAATTGGGGATTTTAGACGGCTACCATGGCTTTATTGTGTGCAGAAATTCTGCATTTTCAACCTACCTTAAAGAGATTAAATTAAAAGAATTATATAAAAAATAAACGTGAAAATTGTATTTGTAAATAGCTGTAAAAGTTGGGGAGGCGGCGAAAAATGGCACTTTGAAATGGCCTCGGCTCTTAATCATAAAGGATTTGAAGTTTCAGCTATTGGAAGTCCAAGTTCCATTTTTTCTGATAAAATCACCCACGAGAAAATACTATTAAAAAAGCTAAAAGTTCGAGGCTTAAGTTTTCTTAACCCAATTAAGCTTTTCAAACTTTCCAGATACTTTAAAAAGCTAGCTCCCGATGCAATAATAATAAACTTATCGGCCGATTTAAAATTGGCAGGCTTTGCTGCAAAAATAGCTGGTGTTAAAAGCATAATTTACCGGCGAGGTAGTGCTATTCCAATTAAAAATAAGCCCTTAAATAGGTTTATTTTTAAAAATATTGTTACCAATGTTCTGGCAAATTCACTCGAAACAAAAAATACGGTTCTCGCTAACAATAAAACCTTATTTCCTGAAGAATTAATTCATGTAATTTATAATGGCGTTCATTTAAGTGATTTCACAGAAATTTTTACTAAAGAGGAAAAAGACCCTATTGTTTTAGGAAATTTGGCTCGACTTAGCTATCAGAAAGGGCAAAAATATCTAATAAATCTGGCTGAAAAACTAAAACAAGAAAATTTCAATTTTAAATTATTAATTGGTGGTGAGGGTGAATTAGAAGAAGAATTAAAAAAAATGGTTGTCGAAAAACAATTATCAGAATATGTTGAATTTGTTGGATTTGTAAGTGATGCGAAAGCTTTTTTAGAACAGCTTGATATATTTGTTTTTCCATCTATTTGGGAAGGGTTTGGTTTTTCAATAATCGAAGCTAAACTTTGTAAAAAACCGGTAGTTGCCTTTAAAATAAGCAGCAATCCTGAGGTAATTGTTGAAAGTAAAGATGGCTTTTTAGTAGCCCCTTTTGATGAAGATGCTTTCTTTGAAAAAACAAAAGAACTTATAGAAAACAAGCAACTTAGGAAGCAAATGGGAGAAAAAGGAAGAGCCGATGCCTTAAACAGATTTTCACACGAAAAATGTGTTGCCGAAGTTGAAAAATATTTGTTGAGTTTGACTAATTGTGCAGAATAACACATTTTTTATGCGCAATAGTAAACGTTAAGGGGGTGTAATGAAATAAACTATCATTTTAATGAGGAGATATTGTGTAATTCCATTCGCCATGAAATTCTCTTCTGAT
>JAEINW010000165.1 GCA_016342715.1 Salinivirgaceae bacterium
TATCAACGTTATATGCAAATTTTTATTGAATTAATTTGCTGATAATCAAGTATTTATATTTTTGTCATGTACTAAGGATTAAAACCTTTATTAACGTTAGCTTTACTGAGCTCCCCGATAAAAAATCGGGGCAGGCAGTCCTTTGTCCTCGGTTCAATAAATGTTTTGTTTTTGAATGTCGAACAAGGACTAACGATTTATGAAGTTGAAAAAACATTCTTTCTTTTTGTTAAATCCATCTAAATTCAATGTTCGTTAATCGATGTTCGATATTCATTTTTTAGTTATGGAATTTCATTCCAATATTTAATTAGGTACTACCATTGTATTAGCGTCAAGCACAACGGCTGTTTGAGCCAATGCTCTTCCTTTAAATGATGCTCCGGTTTGAAAAGTAATCGCTGTCATCGACAGAATAACACCTTCAAAGTGCGATGTTGCACCAAATTTAGCTTCACCAGCAACTTGCCAGAAAATATTTTCAGCTTTTGCTCCTCCAACAAGTGTTACATTTACGTCAGTACTCATAGTTAAGTCACCTGAAATCTGGAAAATCCAAACATCATCGGCTGAACCTGAAATGGTTACATCGCTTGGCAGTGTCACCGTATTTGTCCATTTATAAAGTCCTGGAGCAAGGGTTTTACCACCAATATTACCTGTTCCCAATTCAAGAAAGTCAGGAAAAGAACGTCCGGCTGCATCGTTGTAAGCACTTATCATATTTTCAACCGCTGTAGTTAAATTGCTTGAGGTAGGTGCTGCCATATCGGCTGCAAATAAATGACCAGTAACCTGAGCTGATGTAGCATATCCGGTTGCATTTACTAAATCGAAACCTGTAATGTAAGATGTAGCGGCAGGACTTAATCCCATATCACCAGTTATTGCGGAAGTTGGGCTGTTATTGATAGCCGTTTTTGCCAAAATTATATAGTTGCTGGCCGATCCAAGATCTACCGAGCTTAAAACGGTTTCAGTACTTCCTGTTGTAAAACTCCAAACCTTATTACTGGTCAGGGCTTTTCCTTCCAGGTTTTTTGCTCCCGTTGTAATGGTTGCCGTATAATCGGTGGCTTTCTCAAATTTACTTAAAGGCATAAACGTAGCTATTTTACCTTCATAAGAAACCGTTCCTTCCACAGCAACTTCACCGTTTTTCAATGTAAATGTTGTTGCATTTATGGTTAAGGAATCCATTTCTTGGCTAAAAGCAGCCGTAACTGTTTCATTTAGCGCTGCATCTGTTGCATCATTCGCTGGATAATTGGCAGTTACCACAGGAGATTGAGTTGGGTCTGTGATTATGGTATCGTCATCTTTAGAACAACCCGTTGCAAAAACAACCATTGCCATTGCAAATATTGATATTAAATTTCTAATTTTCATATTAAATTTGTATTAATTATGGTGAAAAATATCACCTTACAAAGATAGTTGTAAGCCTAAGGGTTAGTGTTATATAACTTTTTCTTTATTTTGCATTATTCACAGTTTTGCAAGCTGAAAAGTTTTTCGCTTTTTACTATTATTCTGTTCCTTTAGGTTAAAGCCAAAAGTATGCAATAAAAAAAGAGGTGCTCTTTCAGAACACCTCTTCCATATCAAAATTTATTTGTTTTATGGTTGTCCAATTGTGTTTGCGTCAAGCACAACAGCTGTTTGAGCCAGGGCTCTTCCATTAAAAGATGCTCCTGTTTGGAAAGTAATACCAGTCATTGACAAAATAATACCTTCAAAGTGAGAGGTCGCACCAAATGTAGCTTCACCAGCCACTTGCCAAAAGATATTTTCAGCTTTTGCTCCTCCAATAAGGGTCACATTTACGGCAGTACTCATATTCAAGTCACCAGCAATCTGGAAAATCCAAACATCATCGGCTGAACCAGATATGGTTACGTCAGATGGCAGTGTTACTGTACTTGTCCATTTATATAGTCCGGGAGTAAGTGTTTTACCACCAATGTTTCCGGTTCCATATTCAAGAAAATCAGGAGTTGGACGACCTGCAGCATCGTTATAAGCTGTAATCATATTTTCAACGGCAGTAGTTAAATTGGTTGAAGTAGGTGCTGCCATATCGGCTGCAAATATTTGACCAGTAACTTGAGCTGATGTTGCATATCCGGTTGCATTTACTAAATCGAAACCTGTAATGTAAGATGTAGCGGCAGGACTTAATCCCAAATCACCTGTGATTGCAGACGTAGGGTTGTTGTTTATGGCTGTTTTTGCAAGAATTACATAATTTATGGCTGAGCCTAAATCAACCGGTGACTGTCCTGTTAAACTACCACCAGTAGTAAAACTCCATTCAGTATTCGCTTCAAGAGCATTGCCAGCCAAGTCGCTTACTTCTGTTGTAATTTTAGCTGTATAAGTTGTAGTAACCTCCAGTGGAATTGAAGGAGTAAAAGTTGCAATTAAGTCATTGTAATTAACGGTACCATCTATTGCATTTTCACCCTGCATTAAAGTAAATGTTGAGGTGTTAATAGTTAACGGATCCATGGCCTCACTAAAATTAACAGCAAGCACTTGTTGTCTGGCAACATCTGTTGCGTCACTTACTGGATCAGTGGACACTACTGTTGGTGCAATTTCGTCAATTACACTAAGCGTTGTAAAACTCCAAACTTTATTGGCTGCAAGAGCTTTCCCTTCTAAGTCTGTTGCTGCCACACTCATGGTAACTGTGTAAACTGTAGCCTCTTCAAACGCTGTTGAAGATGTAAAAGTAGCTACTTTTTCAGAATAAGCCACCACACCAGTTACAGCCGTTTCACCTTGTTTTAATGTAAATGTTTCGTCATTAATTGAGGCAGTATCCATGGCTTCGCTGAATTCCACACTTACCACTTTGTTTAGCGTAATATCCAATGCATTATCGGTAGGATCGGTTAAAATAATTGTAGGAGCTAGATTGACATCCACATTGACATCCGTATCTTCATCCTTATTACAACCTGCCGTTAAAACAACTGCTGCTATGGCAAATGCTGATAATAAACTTTTAATTTTCATAATAATAGATATTAAGTTATGTGATAAATTATCACAATACAAAGGTAAGTGCTTGGATTGCAGATTGTATTACAAAATATTTACGATAAGTTGCATAATTCGCACTTTTTTTTCATCATCAAAAGCAAAAAAAAACATTATCCATCAATAGATGAACAATGCTCTTTTTATAATATTTTAATTGGCTTACTTCTTTACAATAGTATTAGCTTCTAAAGTAATTCCACCATTTCTAGCTAAAGCCTTACCATCAAGTGTAGCTCCTGTATTAAATGTTATGGATTCCATAACCAAAACATTTCCTTTAAAAACTGAAGTGGTGCCGAAAGTAGCTGAACTACCTACTTGCCAAAATATATTTGAGGCCTGAGCTCCACCGGTTAAAAACACTTGCCGTCCTGATGTGGTAGTAAGTGAAGATGCTATTTGAATAATAAAAACAGCGCTTGCATCTCCTTTGGCATCAAATGTAAGGTCGCCTGATGAAATTGCCAGCGATGAGGTTGAAAAATAAAGCCCTGGTGTAAGTGTTAATCCTCCAATATTTCCTGATAAGGTAACTATATCAGTGCAGGATCTTCCGGCAAGGTCGTTATAAGCTGTTGTTAAATCAAGTTTTGCTTGTTCGGCCAAAACGCCATTAATGTAAAGGGTTCCATTACATATTCCCGGTGGAAAACCTCCAACTGAGGTGCCTGGACTTAAGCCCATATCACCCGTAATAACTGTCTCTCCTGTGTTAGTAATTTCTGAACCTGCAAGAAGAGCGAAGGTTGAAGTACCGGAAAGTGGAACGACAGCTTGTACCGTTGTTTGAATGGGAATTACAATTGGATTATCGGTGGTAGCTGGATCGTCTTTTTTACAAGCGGATAGTAATACAACTGCTCCTATTGCAAGTGATGTTACAAGTTTTATCCTTTTCATAATCTTATTTATTAATTGTAATAAAATTATTACATCACAAAGGTAAGTACATTGCTATCAAGGAGTTTTACACCAAAATTACTATTAGTTGCAACATTCACACTTCTCTGTTTTTGTATTTATTAATAAAACCCAATTGATAACCTTATTAATAAGATTGAAATGAAAAGTATAAATCAAATCTATAAGAGGAAAAAAAAAGGGGATTGGGTAAAATGATAAGCTTGTCTCAAAAGGGGTTTTAGTATCCTTATAATTACATGTTGAAAATAAAAATAAAACACAAATGATACGGATTTTAACTGATAATCACTCATAAAATCTGCGTAGATCAGTCTAATCTGCGTCATCTGTGTTCTATCACTTTCAATTTTATAGCTGCAAATAATTCAATAAAACCTAAAATATAGGTTCTATTATTATGTCAATGCGACGGTTCTGTTTACGTCCTTCTTTGGTTTCGTTGTTTGCTATTGGGTTATTTTCGCCATAACCAATTGAACTTATGTCAATATTTTTTAATTCCATATTTGCTTTCAAATATTGAGCAACAGCATCGGAACGTTGCTGCGAAAGTTTTAAATTCAACGAGTCACTACCAAATGAATCGGTATATCCCTGTACAATTATTTTGCTATTGGGGAAAGTTTTAATGGCTGTTTGAACTTTGGTTAACAAATCAAAATCGGCAGGCTTTATTTCCGATTTTCCTACTTCAAAGTTAAAACCATGCATTCTGATAATAATGTCTTTTTCGGTACGAAAAACCAAAGCTTCTGAGTTATCGAAAATTCCATATACAATATTAAACTTATTGTCTATTCTTGTTTGATGATCAATTTTTAATGCAAGTATGTTCTTTTCATCTTCAATTGCCTTCATTTTTGATTTATTTTCAGCAGTACGCTTGTTTATCTCAGTTTTAAACTCATTATTAAGCGCATTTCTTTCTTTGTTCAGTACTACAATACTAGCCTCCAATTGCTTAATTTTATAAGCCTGTTCTGAATTATCCATAATTTGCAAGCCATTTTGCATTTGTAAATCATATATATAATTTATTATCTTATTCTCTGGATCTACAAATCCTTCATCAAGTTTGGCAACAAAACCAATTGCTTCAGCAATATTAATAATTGGCTGTTCGTAATACAGAATTACATCTTCCATTTCAAGGTTTTCATCGTCTGCTTTTTTAATATAATTATACAAAGCGATTGCATGTTTGACTTCATATTTAGCTTGTTTTGCCAATATTCGGGGGTAGTCTCTATCGTAACGGTTGCTTTCAATATCTTTTTCAGATTCTACTAAAAGTAATCTGGCTTTATCCAAGGTTTTGGGTGCATATTTAACAACATCCATATCCTTAGCTTTATATAAATCTTTCCGTGTTTCATCCAGCAAATCGGTTTTTATTGCTAACAATTCAGCCTTTCTGTACATTTCAATAGCTTCAACCGATTCCTCATAGGAATCGTCTCTATCTCCTTTTTCGAGTTGTTCGGTAGCTTTTACAAATTGTTCTTCTGCTTCTAACCACTGTTCTTTTGCAAATCTATCAGCCCCTGCCGACAAGGCATCGCCTCGAGCATTTAATGAATTGGCAAATACAAGCTTAGCAGAAACACTAAAGTCTGCCGATCTATTAAAGTGAATTACAGCCTCGGCCAATGTGGCTTCAACTTCTACAATTCCCTTTTCGGCATCAAAATCCTTTTCAGCATCATTATAGTTTTCCAATCCTTCAGCATATTCATTAGGTACAAGAATATCTGCGTTCATAAATTTTGCATTCTGCATTGCCAAATTGGCTTGCTCAAATACGCTACTTTTTGATTTTTGTCCAAAAACACTAGCATTAGCCAATAAAATAGCCATAAAAAAAGCGACGGCAATTTTTGTTTTTGTGTAAAATAATGTTTTCATGATGTTTATTTTAAGTGTATTATAGTAAATAAAAGTTACGGAGCGGTTTGAATTGCCGCTTAATATGAAAGTTGAATCTTGCTTAAAATATTTTCTTACCTTGGATAACCCTTAGTAAAATTGATATAAGAGCAATTACCAGCAGAATATGGATAATACCTCCTGCATTATACCCAATAAAACCTATTAACCATAATACAATCAGAATTACTGCAATTACATAAAGAACGTTTCCCATTTTTTCTATTTTTTAAGTATTGATTTAGGGAACACTGCCCTAAAACTATTAATTAATTAAATGCGGCTTAAAACGCAAACCCTATGGTAGCTTGATACCAAACATTTTTATAACGCGGGTCTCTAGTTGTTCCATCACCATTATTATCGGTAATATCCCATCCCACTCTTGCACCTAATACCAAATTGTTTAGGTTAATATCTATTCCACCTAAAAAACTCAATGTATTTCTACGTAGGTCATCGTTGTCAAATTCAGTCACTTGTTCATCGGTAAATGTTCCACTTTTAATTTCATCTTTTTGTTTTAAAAGATAAGAATACTGAGGACCTGCCACCAAAGCTAGCTGAGCTGTAGGTTTAAATGCAATGAGCAAGGGTACATCAATAAAGTTTGATGTGCGTGTATATTCATAATCTATTCCTAAAATTGTTCCTTCAGCACGACACCCTTTTTGCGAAAAAAGTAATTCAGGATGAAAACCCAGATATTGACCAAGGGGTATTGCAAGGAATCCACCAGCAACAAAACCAAACTTTGCATTGGCATCGTAATTTTCACTTTTAGTATCGTAGACATTTGAGAGATTCAAACCCCCTTTTATACCTATTTTTAAGTCCTTGCGGGTATCGCTTGAACCATTTTGAGCGCTACTATTGAAACTAATCAAGGCAACTACTCCAAGCATTAAAATTATTTTTTTCATTTTTTTATTTATTAACTTATTATTTATTTAAACAAATGATTCATTTTATTACTTCATAGTATTAACTGGTAAATTCGCAACGTCCTAACCCAGCTTTTCCATTTCGTTATTAAATTCATCTAAATTCTTTTACTAAATTTTTTTTTTGACTAAAGTGAATCTAATATTGTGCTTACCTCATCTCTTGTTTTGCCAAGTTTAATCTGAAGTTTTGCCAGCATTTCTTCCCTCTTGCTTTCATCATACATCAAGTCTTTGCCAATTAATGCAATTATTTTTTGTTTTAGCTTAACCTTCTGTTCTTTCCAGGTTGCTTTACTGTTTGTAGAGTTCATCCATTTATTTTTAAATTGTATTGATTTTAACTATACAAAGGTTATTCTATTAATTACATAAAGTGTTGCATAACTTTTAGTATAAGTTGCATGATTCCCATGTAATTCATTTAATTATTACTTTACTCATGGCTCTTCTAATAAGCATAATATCCTATCAGCTAAGAGCTTATTCTTTGTTTTCCATTTATTTGATCGATTCTTTAAGCAAAAAAAAAGACTGCCTCATTAAAGGCAGCCATTTATAAAATTATTATTTGAATTTATTGTGGTATAACAACTGTATTCATTTGTAGTGTTACAGCAGTTTGAGCCAACAATCTTCCATTTACAGAAGCACCTGTGAGTAAACTAACATTCGTTTTTCCCAGTATGTTACCTTCAAAATGGCTTGTTGTTCCAAGTTCGACAGAACCGCCAGTCACCCAATAAATATTTTTTGCCTGAGCACCGCCTATTAATGTAATATTAACCGCAGAGCTTACTGTTAGCGTCTGGTCAATCTGAAAAATAAAGATATCATCAGGTGTACCCGAAATAGCAATATCGGTAGGGATAACAAGAGGACTGGTCCATTTATACAAACCTGCTGTAAGTGTTTTGCCTCCAATATTTCCAGCACCCAAATTCAAGAAATCGGGGTTAACTCGTCCTGCAAGATCACTATAAGCCGCCTGCATGTCTAATACAGAAATACCTAATCGGGTTGCATTGGTTACTCTGCAAGGAAGTGGTCCGGCAGCATCAACGGTGTAGATGGTTCCCACTACTTCAGCACAACTAATCAAAATAGCTGCCCCTGTTATTGGACTTGATCCAACATCACCTGTAACTGATGATTTATAGACATTGGTTACACCTGTTTTTGAAAGAATTGCATATTCTCCGGCCATTCCCAGGTTCACACCTTCAATAGCTTTTGTAGCACTTTTGTACTGATTTACAGGTTCATTTTCTACAAATTGTTGCTCCGTGATTGGATTGTTGTTCATGTCCTTTTCACATCCTGTCATAATCCCTAACAATATCATTGCTGAGATTGGTACTAATTTTTTAAGTTTCATTTGTTTATTTTTATTTATTATTAAATCAGTCAAATGGAACCCCGAAGGGTTCAGCGGAAGCTAATACGCCATAGGTAATTATTGCTGTTTGTATGCAATTTATTGCTTTTGGCTATTTCATAATATATATTTTTAATTGTGTGTTTCAATGCTCCAAAGGTGATTACAATAAAAGGCATCTGTCTTACATAACTTTTTATATAAGTTGTGAAATTCACAGGTGCTTTTTATAGTAATATTCACTTACCCTAATTGCACACTTAATAATACTTTCAATATTCGGGGGTTGAGAAGAGATTTATCAAATCCAGGCATTGGAAAGGCTTGCTCCACGTTTTTTTTACCAGAACTAATTTGGGTATAATAGTATTCAATTCGTAAAAAACCTTCAATTTGTAAGTTGGGATACTAATTGCTGAACTTTGATACTAATGAAGCA
Source organism: Salinivirgaceae bacterium (assembly GCA_016342715.1). Taxonomy (GTDB): domain Bacteria; phylum Bacteroidota; class Bacteroidia; order Bacteroidales; family SZUA-534; genus JAEINW01. The sequence goes on from JAEINW010000165.1 coordinate 8,663, forward strand.
GATTTTATGTAAGTGTTATTAATCCCAAAATTGTCATTAGACCACGTCTAAGTGCCAATTCGATTAAGAAAATCTAATCATAGCAGCAAAACTGCTTTGTAAGTTTTTCTAAATCGGGATTTCCTCGATACGGCTATTGCCTGCTGTCTTTCGTTATATTTTCAATTTACGAATGAAAGATCTCGGTTAATTGTTCGGGTTAACGCATAATAACAGGAATACCGACGCACTATCAAAAGTTTATCGGTATTCCTGTTACAATTCATCAAGATGATTTTTACCACCGGAGCTTCCCTCTTTAAAGACTACAACTATGTAGCTGCTTTCTAAGATATTTCTTTTTTCACTATTTGGCTACACCCATTGATTTTTAGAATAATACTCTCTGAGTTTTCAATAGACTCCCATGGAGTTGCACTACTTTGTTTGTGAGGGTTTCCTTTCCCCTTATGCCATCCCTTATGTTTACCATTGTTTCCATTGCCTGGATTCCCTGATTTTAAAACTGCCACGCATGATGTTGTAGTAAAAACGATAAACATAAACATTGCCAGTAAAGCAACTATTTTTAATCTAAGTATCTTTTTCATATTCGATGTATTATTTTATATTTTTTGTTTTTAATGATTCCATAGATTAACGATTGTTTGTTTAGGCTAGCAAACACCTATGAGTACAGTATAAAAAGCATTCGAATTAAGATTTTCAACATTTTTTACCATATTATCTAAAGGCCGGTAGGCTTTAGGGTTGGGGTAATGCTGATTTTTAACTTTTCCCGATTTCGTACCTTTTTATACTGGGCTCACCTATCGCTACTTTCAACTAGTTGTTTACCATTTTCTCTTCGATAAAAACAAACCAATTAATACTCCAATACATAAACCAATAAGGACCTGAGGCCAGTTTATATAATCCATTCTGTGCATCCAATGTCTACCATCCAATAGAATAATAACAACAATAACAATAGCTGCAATAGCAATTATATATTGTGTTTTTTTATTTTTTGCTATACTTTTCATAATGCTTTGTTTTTATGCCAACTGTTGGCTCAAGATTAGTAATAATTCATTTTAAACAAAGCTAGGCTCATAAAAGCTGTAAAGCATTACATTACTTTGTATAAATGTTGCAACATTCACATATTTCTGATGGATTGCTTTTTTTATTTATTGACGGTAGAAAAGCTAATAAGCCAATGAACCCTGTGACTTCTCTTCGATAAACTTTGTTATGCCCGCTCCTAATTCAGCACTTTAATGCCATTTAGCCAATTCATTGGATTCAATAAAATAATTCAAGATATTTCACGCTGTTGAAATGTGGGAATTGTTCAACAAATAAACACAATCGTGTAATAAGCAACCATAAATTTATTTGTATTTTAGTACATATATTAGTTAAAATTTGACCATCATGCCAAAAGAATGTATTTTACGACTGTATATTTTAGGTTCTAACGCGGCCAGCGAGTTGGCCTTAGCAAATCTGAGAGATATTATTGCGAAAGAGACAAAAACCATTTTCAAATTAGAGGTTATTGATATTAGAAAGAATCCTCAACTTGCCGAAAATGACAAGATCATTGCAGTTCCTACACTTATAAGGAAATTACCCAAACCTATTAGGAAAATCATAGGCGATTTATCAGATATTGAAAAGGTTCTTCTTGGTTTGGATATCATATTACAAAATGGAAAATAAAAAAATAGTTGATCTTAATCGAAAAAGAACCTCGATGAATTCTTACTATTAAAAACGTAAACGAATAAAAATGGCTTCAAAATTAAAAAGCAGCGCACCCAAACTAAAATCCCACGATAAAATTTCATTAGTAAGTGGTGGTGTTGAAAAAACACCAACAGGTATCCGGGGATTTGATGCGGTATTGGAAGGTGGCCTTCCCAAAGGAAGAACACTATTAATAACCGGTTCCACAGGCACCGGAAAAACAGTTTTTGCCAATGAGTTTCTATATAGGGGTATCAAAGATTATAATGAAAACGGTGTTTATGTTACCTTTGAGGAACATCCTGCAGATATTATTAAAAATGTGAGGAATTTTGGCTGGGATTTAGATTCATTGATCAAGGAAGATAAATTAGTCTTTGTGGATGCTTCTCCCGATGAAACGATAAACAAAGAGATCGGGGATTATAATCTATCCGGGCTGATAGAAAGGATAAAGTATGCTATTGGCAAGGTAGATGCTAAAAGGATTGCCATTGACTCTTTGAGCATGCTTTTTGCAAAATTTTCAGATAAGGATATTGTACGACAAGTAATTTTTAACATTTGTGATGAATTAAAAACCCTTGGAATTACCAGCGTTATTACATCAGAAAAGACAAGTGATACTGAAATTTCCCTCTTGCGAACGGGTGTTGAGGAATATGTGGTTGATGGAGTAGTGGAGCTAGCTCTGATACCAGGCCAACAGCAATTTCTGCGGAAAATGTTTATTAAAAAAATACGTGGCGTTGGCTACCGCAGCGGAATGGCGGAGTTTGACATAAGCAACAAGGGATTGGAGATTTTTCCAAAAATTGAGGTCGATCGAATCGTTTCAAAAACCGATTTCAAAAACCGTGAAATGTTTGGAGTAAAAGGAGTTGATGATGCCATGGGTGGAGGAATTCCTCAGGGACATATGGTATTAATTTCTGGGAACACCGGTACCGGAAAAACGTTGTTTGGAATGCATTTTATTGTTCAGGGCATCAGAGACGGAAAAAATGCAGTATATGTGGCTATGGATGAACCTGTTGAACAGGTTAAAAAAACGGCCAGAGAATTTGGATTTGACTTTGATAAATATGAAAGGGAGGGTAAGTTAATTTTTGTCTGTCCGAGTTTGATTGATATATCAAACGATAAATTACTTTTTCAGATAGTAAACGCAGTAAATGAAGTGGGAGCAAACAGGGTGGTTATTGATTCAATCTCCAGTTTACAATCGGCAACTATGGACGAAGAGGCCGTACGTCAGTTCCTGATTCAGGCATCCGGTTTTTTTAAAAACAAAGGGATTGCCTGTGTTATGAATTACCTCTCGGGAGCAAATTTCGGGGCAGCCAAAGGCCAGTTACTCGCCGAACTTGAAACTAATTTAATGCGATTAAGTCCTATTGTGGATGGTATCATACTTCTGATTTTTGTTGAACGGGGTCAAAGGGTAAAAAGAATACTAAATATTCTAAAGATGAGAGGCTCGTGGCATTCAAATAATATATTCCAGTACGAGGTTAACAACAATGGCATTTTATTAGGTGAGCGATATGAAGAATAAGGTTGTATCGTCCTGATTTTGGTTGACTCTTTTTCTTAGTTATTAACTATTATCTCAAATGTTAAATTTGTTAAAACTA
>JAEINW010000166.1 GCA_016342715.1 Salinivirgaceae bacterium
CTCTTCTTTCAAATTGAAAGTGTACAGATAAAGTTTTTACTTTTTGGACACCCTCTTTTTATTTGATTAAATGATTGAGTTTACTTGGTTAAATATTTCACTAATTATTGGGGCTGGGTTCTTAGCTGGTTTTATTAATACTTTGGCAGGAAGCGGTTCTTTAATTACAGTACCCTTACTAATTTTTATGGGATTGCCTGCAAACATTGCTAATGCTACTAATAGAGTAATGATTTTGTTAACAAATATTGTGGGCGTTTCTAGTTTTAGGCAGCAGAAAGTATTTAAACTAAAAGACAGCATTTGGCTTTCATTACCTGCAATTGTTGGAGCTATAATAGGCGCATTAATTGCGGTTGATATTAATGAAGAAATAATGACCAAAATTATTGGTGGACTCATGGTTTTTTTATTAATCACAATTATTTATAAACCTCAGAAATGGCTAAAAGATATTGAAGCTAAAACAGAAAAAAAGTTTAAATTTTGGCAATATATTTTGATGTTTTTTGTAGGTTTATACGGTGGGTTTATTCAAATTGGAGTGGGGGTATTTATACTTTCGGGTTTGGTTTTATCGTGTGGTTTCGATCTGGTTAAAGCAAATGCTGTAAAGCTTTTTATCATACTAATGTATACTATATTTGCCTTAGGAATTTTTATTTATAATGGGCAAGTAAATTTTATTGCTGGATTTCTTTTAGCAGCGGGTAGTATGATTGGTTCGTTTATAGCAACAAGAGTTGCTGTGGAATGGGGGCCAAAGTTTGTGCGAATTATTTTATTAACAGTTGTAATAGTTGCAATTGTTAAGTTATTGGGAATTTACGAATTTATAACAAATTTATTTTAAAGTGAGAATAGCAGTTAACGCACAAAAGTTAGTAAAAGATAAAATGGAAGGCTTGGGGTGGTTTGCTTATGAAACCCTAAAACGAATGGTTAAAAGTCATCCTGAGCATGAGTTTACATTTATATTTGGAAAAGGAATTGAAAGGGATTTTATTTTTGCCGAAAATGTAAAGGCAATAAATATTGGACCCCCTTATTTTCGGCCTATGGCTTGGTATTTAAAGTTTGAATACTTGCTACCAAGATATATTAATAGAAATAATTTTGATTTATTTCTATCTCCCGATGGTTGGAGTTCAACCAAGATTAAAATAAAAACGGTATCGGTTATTCATGATATTAACTTTGAACATTATCCCGAGTTTCTTCAAAAATCGTTTTGTTTTTATTACAAACATTTTTTTAGAAAATGGGCACATCATTCAATGCGACTAGCAACGGTTTCGGAATATTCAAAATGGGACATTGCAAAAACCTATGGAATTTCAGAAGATAAAATTGATGTTTTATATAATGGTGCAAGTAATATATATTCTCCAGTTGAAAAACACATAATTGAAAGCACTAGAAACAAATATACTGAAGGCTTTCCTTACTTTGTATTTGTGGGGGCCTTACATCCTCGAAAAAATATTATAAATCTATTTAAAGCATTCGATAAATTTAAACTTAGCGATAATCAAAATATTAAATTGGTAATTGTTGGCGAGCGATTTTACTGGAATAAGCAAACAGAAGAAGCCTTTAATAGTTTAAAATATCAAAGCGATATTATATTTACCGGCAGATTGTCTCAAGAGGAGCTAAAACAAGTATTGGGTTCTTCTTTGGCCTTAACCTATGTTTCACTGTTTGAGGGATTTGGAATTCCGTTGGTGGAAGCAATGAATTGTGAGGTACCAATTATAACTTCAAATACAACATCGATGCCCGAAATTGCTGGCGATGCAGCTATTATTGTTGATCCAACATCGGTAGATGAAATTTCGAAAGCAATGAGTGAAATAGCTACTAATGAAAAGTTAAGATCTAAATTAATAGAGGCTGGAAATGTAAGGAAACTTGATTTTTCCTGGGATTTGTCTGCGGAACGTTTTTGGAAAACGATAGAAAAAGTGCTTTAGTAAGCGTGCTTATTGAAGCATAAAAATATAAGTAATTGTTCCTTTTTGTAGTGCCGGTGCATCTTTATTTACATCGAATACTGCTTTTAAAGCTGCTTTTTGAGCGGCTTCATAGAGTATTTTGTTTGATGTTGTTGTTCCTTTAACTCCAGAACGGGCACTTACCACATTTCCATTTTGATTAACGGTAACTTCAACAACTACTTTTCCTTCCGACTGACTTTTATAATCGGGTTTGGGTAGCGATTGCGAGTTTCTGCCTGATAAGCTGAAAGATATTCCATTTCCACCTCCAGGACCACCAGCTCTGTTTTTTGAGTTTATATCGCCATCAGGCTTTCCTTGGTTGCCTGCTCCACTAGTATCACCTTCACCCGTGTTGTCTCCATCTGGATTTTTTCCTCCAAAGGCATTTTTAGCACGATTATTAATAGCTTTTTGTTGATCTTCTTTTTGTTTGCGTTCTTCTTCTATTTTTTGTTGTTTTTCAATTTCTTGCTGTTTAATTCGCTCTAATTCTTCTTGTTTTTTTCTTTCTATCTCTTTTTGTTCTTTTTCTTTTTTCTTTTTTGCCTCAATAACAGCTGTTTTTTCGTAGTCTTGAGTAATAATATCTTCTTTTGCTTCAGCTTGTGTTGTTGGTTCTGGAGTGCTGGTTTCTTCGGGAACTGATTCCATCTGTGATATTTCTTCAGCCGGTTTAGGTTCCATAAGGCCTGAACCTGTTTCACTGGTTCCAAAATTAATTAAAATACCTTCTTCTTCAGGAGGTGGAAAAGGCACTGAAAATCCAAAGACAAGTAATAATCCTACAAACCCAAATAAAAATATAAGTGAGCTTATAATACTAAAACGTTCTTCTTTGGTTAGATTCATAACTATTTTTTTATTGGACTTGTTGCTAAAATTAGTTTGTAACCATTGTTTTTAGCAATGTTCATTACTTTAGTAACATATTCGATATCTACGGTTTTGTCAGCATGCAATGAGATGGTTGGATGCTCCTGATCATTTGCATTTTCAATGGATTTTTGAACACTTGCTCGTAAAGTTGATTCCAGATTTTCAAAGGGTACAAAATTGCCTTCAACTGCAAATTTTAAATCATAAGTTATAGAAACGGTTGTTATTGGTTTTGTTGTCATGGTTTGGCTATTGCTTTCGGGAAGCAATAACTTAAGCGCATTGGGCGCAATTAATGTTGAGGTTACCATAAAAAACACCAATAGCAAGAAAACAATGTCAGTCATTGATGACATGCTAAAATTTGCACTTACCTTGGTTTGTCTTTTTAAAGCCATAATTTGTAATTAATTAACCGGTTCATTTAGTAAGTCCATAAATTCAGTGGTTCTAGCTTCCATTTTATGAACAACTTTGTCAACTTTAGCCACTAAATAGTTATATGCAAAATACGCTAAAATACCTACAACCAAACCACCTACAGTGGTTACCATTGCTGTGTAAATACCATTTGACAGTAAGGATACATCAATGTTATTTCCTGCTTGTGACATATCATAGAACGCTCTAATCATTCCAATAACTGTACCAAGGAATCCTATCATTGGCGCCCCACCTGAAATTGTTGCTAAAGTTGGAAGTCCGTTTTCCATTTTAGAAATCTCTAAGTTTCCAATGTTTTCAATGGCTGCATTTATATCATTTAAAGGCCGACCCAAGCGACTAATTCCTTTAGCAATCATTCTGGAAATTGGATTGTTTGCTGATTGACACAATGCTGTTGCCGACTCAATTTTACCTTCATGAATGTAATCTTTAATTCGATTCATAAAGTTTAAATCTTCTTTCGATGCATTTCGTAGGGTCATATATCTTTCAAAGAAGATATAAACTGCAATAACAAAAAGCATAGCTAATATTAGCATAACCCAACCACCCTTTATAGCTAATTCCAAGGCCGATAAACTTACTTCGGTAGCTTCTTTAGCTACTTCTGGTTGGTTCATTGTAATTTGTAAGAATGAAGTCAAAATCATTTTTCTATAATTTGTAAACTTTTTGGTTTCAAGATATAAAATAAACGGGATATAATCATAAGTATTATATCCCGCTAATATTTTAAATAAATTTATTTTTCTAGTGTAGTAACATTACTTGAAAATAATAAGCAGCAGAACCTGCTAAAAATCCTAAAGCTGCTAGCCATGTGATTTTTTTCATGTACCAGATAAAATCAATTTTCTCAAGACCCATTGCAGCAACACCAGCCGCTGAGCCAATAATTAACATACTACCTCCGGTACCAGCTGTGTAAGCTAGAAACTCCCAGAAAACACCATCTTGAACAAAGTTTTGCAAATATTCAGGATTAGCAGCAGCTTGAATCATTTCAGGTGTTGCTATTGGGTACATACCCATTGATCCAGCTACTAATGGTACATTATCAACAATGGATGAAAGTGCACCAATTGCCATATCAATTAGATAAATATTACCTAAATATTCGTCGAGTTTTGCCGATAGAATATTTAAATGACCCGCTGATTGCAATGCAGCAACTGCCGATAATATTCCTAAGAAAAATAATACGGTAGGTGTATCCACTTTTTTAAGAATATTTATTGGGCGAAGTTTACTTTTTATTTCATCTTCTTTATGTTTATGCATTAGCTCTGTTACAATCCAAATAATTGATAAACTCAATAGCATTCCCATATAGGGAGGTAAATGTGTAACTGTTTTAAATACTGGAACAAATAATAAACCTGAAACTCCCAAAATTAAAAGTAGCTTTTGTTCAAAGGGAGTGGACATTTCTTTATGATTGTCACTTATTTTTGGGCGAGTGACATCACCTTTTTGTGTAAAACTTAAAACAGCCAAAGGAACTACCATACAAACTAAACTAGGTATGAATACACCAACAATTATTTTAAGGGTGGTTACTTGCCCGCCTATCCAAAGCATAATGGTTGTTACATCGCCTATTGGAGACCATGCCCCACCAGCATTTGCTGCTAATACAACCATACTGGCAAAAAACCAGCGCGTTTGTTTATCCGAAATTAGTTTTCTTAATAAGGCTACCATTACAATGGTGGTAGTTAAATTGTCTAAGGCAGCACTCATGAAGAAAGTTAAAAAACTAAGAATCCAAAGAAGTTTAACTTTGTTAGTAGTTTTTATTTTATCGGTTATTACTTTAAATCCGGAGTGTTGGTCAACTATTTCAACAATAGTCATTGCTCCCAATAAGAAGAATAAAATTTCAGATATTTCTCCTAAGTGCTGAATAATTTCAGTGTGAACAATAAAGTGTCTCATTCCATCCAATGAGGAATCATTTGGGTGGTGTTGTAAAAATTCTTTCCACGATGAACTAAACCCAAGGTTTAGAATATCTTCTACTCCAAAAATGTACAGAACCCAAAGTAAAGAACCTATTAATAGAGCAGGTGCTGCTTTATCAACTTTTAATGGATGTTCTAGAGCAATAGCCAAATAGCCTAAAACAAAAACCAAAATCATAATTTGAAACATAGTTGTAAATGTTTTTTGTCAATAATAAAAATTCGATTTTAACGGATGCAAAAATACAAAGCAGTTTCGACTAATTCAAACATTAAAGTATAATACATATGTGTTATTTCGATAAATCGGCAAAATAATTTTATTTTAACTATCTTCCCTCTCTCCGCTTTGCGGTTTCTCTCCCAGGAGAGAACTTGCACCTATTAATCAGTAATTAAATAAGTTAATACATTACTAGCAAAAGCATATTCAGCGAAAGTGCTCTCTTGGGAGAGCTGTCCGAGGCCTTATTTTAATAAAAAACAACCGTCACTTAGAATACAGCCAATTGAAATAGGGTTTGTGGATAGCACTCTTTGTTCTGTCTTCCCTCTCTCCGCTTTGCGGTTTCTCTCGCAGGAGAGAACTTGCACCTATTAATCAGTAAGTAAATAAGTTAATACATTACTACCAAAAGCATATTCAGCGAAAGTGCTCTCTTGGGAGAGCTGTCCGAAGGACTGAGAGGGAATAATTAATAAATGCCTCGTATGTTTACAATCAAGGAAATTCTAATATGAATTTTATCTTTGATATTAAGAAATAAGGACAAAATAGGAGTAAGAATCAAGCCGAGGCTTTATTAATTAAGCCTTGGGCAATCTGGCGGTAGTTCATTCTAAGGTTTAATCTTCAGGTTTTTTTGGAGTTCCAAATCGAAACATTTTACGAAGAAGTTCGTCAAAATTGTCAAATTCTTCCGTATAAAAAATGCCAAGACCTTGAGTATATGGGTTTCCAGTGTTGTAAGTAAAGTCGTTATTTGCTTTTTGAAAGGCTCTTAGTCGAATATTTCCTTTTTGGTTTACCTTCAGTTCTACCTGAAAGTCGGTAGTATATGGGTTATTGTTTGTTGTATAAGCAGATGTTGTTGATTGTTGCCCTTGTCCGGCAAAACCAACATTTCCATTAACAATAACTCGTTCATTCCAAAGTTTAGTTGTTAAAGCTAGTTCATATTCTTGAGCGGTATAATCATCACCGGGTCGGTATGAGAATCCTAAGTCGAAAATTGAAGTTACTTGTGATAGCCAATTGCTTAATTGATTTGAAAGAATTTCACTGGCGGTAGTGGCTCCCAAACCACCAGCATTTGAACCAGTATTAGAACTTAAACTAGGATTAAGAGAAATAAATTTATTAACTAATAAAAGAGATAAAACTTGTTTGTTTAATTCTTCTGTTGGTAAATTGTTTAATTGATCAATGGCTTCGTCATTTGTTGCTGTTGGAACATCAACTGCAAAACTTATGGTTGGGTTTACCAATTTATTGGTCATTAATAAATGGCAATTTACTTCTACTCTTTTTTCTTTATCATCATCAATTCCTGTTAACTCATAAACCGATGCTTTTCTAATTTTGTAAACAGCATCAACATTAATTTCAGCATCCAAAGGATGACCGGTAAAGCTAACCGTGCTGCCAGATTGAATTTCAAGACGTTTATTTATTACATTTTGTAGGGTAAAAACAAAATCTCCACGATTTATTCTATATTCGCCAAACATAGAGAATTCATCACCAACGGATTCTAAATTTAAGCGTGCCGTTCCATGTGCTTTTAAAGCATCACCAATTCTGGGGTCAAATATAATTTGAATTTCTACATCATCAGTAACAGTTAAATCGGCTTTTAAAGTAGTGATTACATCTTGTTTAATTTCTTTTTCTTCTTCTTGTTTATCAGATGTTTGATCAACTATTCTTTTTGAAATAAATTCAATAAAATCATTATCAGTTAAATCACTTTTCCCTTCGAGTGGAATATAAAAATATGAATTTGCAGAAGTGGTTGCTACGATGGCTATTACCACTTTGTTGGCTGGACCATTTATGTCAACGAGTCCCGCCCCATAAACCGTCCCGTAAAATAATGGGTTTTGAATGCTTGATGTATTTATTCCCAGTATTCGAGGGGTAGCAATTTTTAAATCGAATGAAAAATCGGTAAATTCTGAATGAACAATATTGCCATTTAAGATGGCCGAATTTTGATCTCGATCATTTAGGGTTAGATTTCGAAATAAAATATGATGATCGTTGAAATAAACAGAATCAGAAAAAGTGTAATATACATTGGTTGGCTCTATCATCAGTTTTACATTATTGCCATAAGCGGCTCCTTCCCAACTTGGATTTGTATAATCGCCAAATACTCTTATTTTTCCTGAAAGTTCGCCCTCTAAATTTTGAAAAGCGGGTTTTAAATATGGGGTAAGTACATCAAATTGCTGTTTGTTTAATTCGGCAGTAATATCAATGAAATGGTTTGATGGAGATATATCACCTTCAAAGCTTAATGTTTTTTGTTCACCTTTATAATTGATGCCATTTACATTTATTATTTTTTTGTCCTTATTCCATGAGGTTTTTAGCTCCATATTGCCAATTTCTTCGCCATTTAAACCAAAATCCTTAATATAAAAATCGATATTTAGTTTTCGCTCTCCTTTAATATCAGATATTTTTGAATGACCTGAAACGTATCCTTGGAACTTTAATTTGTCTTTATTCAATAGAACGTTTAAATGCTCCATACTTATTCTATTCATAGAAACCTCAATACTATCGGTAGGATTATCGGTTAGTTTTCCTCGAATTGAGAAAGAGGCAAATCCATTATTTACCTCAAGATTATGAACGGTTAGTCCCGATGAATCTTTGGCAATAAATCCTTCTTTTAAATACCATAAGGTATCAAGTACAATAATATTCGATGGGTAAATATTTAATTTTAAATAAGGTTTCAACTTTTCTTGCCCCTTTGTTAAGCTTAAAATGGAATTTACATTTCCACTATAGCTTTTTTCAAGCCAATTGTTCCAATTATAATTGAGATAAATACTGTCGTTTTTTATTTGCGCACTGGCTAAAAAGTTTTTTAGACTATAATTATCAGAATATTTAAGTTCTTTTGAATCGATGTTTACATAAAACTGATTATTACGTGAGTAAGCTTTTAAATTAATTGATTTGGCAATTTTGTTATTAAATTTTATATGATCAGAGCTTCCCGTAATTATGGCTGTATTATTTTTAGAATTAAACTCTCCACTAATATTTGTTCCGGGCGAGATTCTAAAACCAGGTAAAAACAATTCGGTTATAGGATGTGGATAATTTGCAATTATGTTAAAGTTGAAAATATTTTTTCCACTATTTTCTTTTTTTGTGATTTCTAAGGCCGGTGTATGATAGTTTATAAATGCCTCAATATCGCGCACCAATGTTAAGGTATTGTATTTTCCATAAAGCGAACCTTCAACAAATTCAGAATAAAAAAGTAATTCTTTCTTGCCTGCACTGGTTAAATATGACGTGAAACTAATGCTGTCAGTAGCAAAATATGAGGTGTCTTTGAAAAAAAACAAGTCATTAATAGTTACATCTCCTGTTACGTTGTCGATACTATTTCCTACAAAATTTGCTTTTAAGTTAAGCGACAAATTTGAAGAGTTATTCTTTTTGTCAATACCTAATTTTACTAAGTCGGCAGAATATAAATTGAGTATAAAATTGTAAGATGGCGTTGAATTATAATCAATTAATCCTTCAAAATCGAATCTAATTCGTGGGTCAAAAGAGGAAATTCTTCCAATAAATTTATTTTTTGTTAATTTTCCTTTTACAGTTATTGAGTCAATGTATTGTTGTTTATAACTAAATGTGCTGATGCTTCCAAAAATATCTAAATCAATACCTGTTTTTTTAGATAATTTCCCTTGGGTTTTAATGTTGAATTTTACTTCTCCAAAATCTTCATTTTTTGTTATTTTATCTAAAAATATAGGTTGCCCGTTTATATTGCCATTTATTGAATAATCTTCCGTAAATTTTTCCTTTTTTAAATTGAAATCGGTTAGTATTTTTCCGTAATGCGACAGAAGAGATCCTTTTAATGATATGTTATTTTTTGTACCGCGTAAAGATCCGATATACCACAGTTTACCTATATTTTCATATTGAGGAGGAATGTGTATTGAATCTTGATTGATGAAATTTGTTAAAATATTATTTATGTCATTTTTTGAAGTAATTAACTTTGTTACATTCAAATCGTACGATAGCTCATCAATATTGGTAAAATTATATATGTTAACATTCCCTTCAAAATCTGTGTTTTTGCATATATTAATAGATAGATCGTAAAGGAAAACTTTTTTATTGTTGCCATTAAATATACCAGATACTTGAATGGGTTCTATCTGTTTATCGAATCGCTTCTTTAAAAAATATAAATCGTTTAAAAATATTTTTGAAGATGCTATCTTTACTTTATAAGTGAGGAGCTTGTTTTTATGGGGTAAAATAAAGTTTGCTTCGGGAATATTAATATTTGATGTATTGGCTTGAATACTAAAATCGGTAATTGTTAGTGTTTCGTTTTTCTTTTTTATTTTGGTTTGCAGCTTATTAATTAATGGATGATTGTTTAGCTCTGAGCTGAAACTAACAATTTGTAATTCTTGATGCACCGTATCAACTGAGAAATCTTTAATATGCAAATAAACATTCTCAAAAAACAATCGTTCGGTATGGGTGCTTATTGTATATTTATGATTTGATATAAGCAGTTTGTCGCAATTTATTTTCCAATTCTTTCTTTTAGCCGTCTTTTTTTGTAAAGTATCAACAATGAATGAAAAATTGTATTTGTTTGAATCAATTTGAGTTACAAAACCTTCCGATTTTTTTATGCTAATTCTTTCAATATCAATTTTATTGTAATTGAAATCGATATTTTTAATTTTAGCTTCAATTCTTTTTGAAAAGAATAAGGTGTCTCCTTTTTGATCGGGGATTAATAAATCTTTAATAATTAAAGTTTTATTCAAGCCATAACGAATTCGAGAAGCTTTAATATCTATTCCATATTGATTATTAATGGAGGCTATTACTTTTTTTGCCACTATGTTTTGCACCCCAGGACTCCTTAATGCAGCCCAGGTAATAATAATTACGCCTGTTGCAATAAGAATAATAATGGATAATATTTTAGCCGTTTTTTTAATACTTTTGTTCCCTTTAATTGTATTTATAATATAACTCCCGATGCAATTGGGAGCGCAAAATTAATAATTGCTTAAATATAATCAGAAAAGATGCCAATTTTTTTTAAAGAATATACATTTTTATGAGTATTAATATTTTAGGTATAGAATCATCGTGTGACGACACATCGGCAGCGGTTATTTCCGATGGTGTTATAAAATCGAATATTATTGCAAATCAATCGATTCATGAAAAATATGGGGGCGTGGTTCCCGAATTAGCTTCTCGTGCCCATCAACAAAATATTATTCCGGTGGTTGATGCAGCAATTAAACAATCGGGTTTAACCGCCAATGATATTACTGCGGTTGCATTTACCCGAGGTCCTGGATTGTTAGGATCTTTATTGGTAGGAACATCCTTTGCAAAAGGGTTTTCTTTAGCAAAAAAAATCCCTATGATTGATGTGAATCATTTGCAAGGACATGTGTTGGCACATTTTATTAAAGAAAGTGTTGATGATAGCGATCAACCAAATTTCCCGTTTATTTGTTTGCTGGTTTCTGGTGGAAATTCGCAATTAATAATTGTGAAAGATCATTTAGATATGGAAGTTGTTGGTGCAACCATTGATGATGCAGCTGGTGAGGCTTTCGATAAATGTGCAAAAGTAATGAACCTTCCTTATCCTGGTGGACCAGTGGTGGATAATTTAGCAAAACACGGTGATGCAAGTTTAATAAAACTTTCAAAACCACGTATTGCCGATTATAATTATAGTTTTAGTGGGTTAAAAACAAGTTTTTTATATCATATCCGCGATCATATAAAAGACAATCAGAATTATATTGTTGAAAATAAAGCACATTTATGCGCTGCTTTGCAAGCTACAATTGTTGATGTTTTAATGGACAAACTACACAAGTTGGTGAAAGATACAGGTATAAAGGAAATTGCCGTTGCTGGTGGCGTTTCAGCAAATTCAGGTCTTCGTGAGGCTCTATTACAATATGGTGAAAAATATCGTGCAAAAATTCATATCCCAAAAATTATTTATACCATGGACAACGCAGCTATGATTGCAATAACCGGGCATTATAAATATTTGAAAGGTGAATTTGCATCTCAGGATGTTACTCCTTTGGCAAGGTGGAATTTGTAATTTTTTAGCCCTGTCAAGGTTTATGCAAATAATTTCAATGACGAAGTAATAAAATTATTGGATATAAAATAATTGAAATACAAATAACCTTGACAGGGCTAGATAAAAATTAAAACAAATCTTCTACTGAAAGATATCTTTCTCCCGTAACGTAGTTAAAAGTTAATACGCGTTTGTTTTTTAATTTGGGTAATATTTGTGCCCTTGCCGTCCTATAGCTCCCGCTGCCACCACATTGCCCAAGGCTGAATTAAGAACTGCCTTCAGACATTTACGCATTATTCCTTCTCAGTCCTTCGGACAGCTCTCCCAAGAGAGCAC
>JAEINW010000167.1 GCA_016342715.1 Salinivirgaceae bacterium
AGATTTTGATTTGTTTCACCTTAATTTTATTACTCATCCGATGACTATCAATGCTTTATTAAGCGAGCTGCGGATTTTAGGTGCAATCGTGCGGTAGCGTGTAATTTTAAAGTTTTTTTTAGTTGATTCTTGAAACTTGTAACTTAAATCTTCACTTCAAATTTATCAGCATCCAAATGCGCAGGAAATTTATCACGAAATTGCTGCAATTCACTTAATGATAAGCTAACAGAAGCCATTCCTTCAGTGTTTTCTGCAACTTCAGCAATCACATTTCCTTTAAAGTCAATAACCATACTATCGCCAGTGTAGTCAATGTCCATTCCGTCTTTACCCACACGGTTTACGCCAATTACATAACATTGGTTTTCAATAGCACGAGCTTTTAAAAGCGTTTTCCATACTTCGCGACGGGGTGCAGGCCAATTGGCAACATATATTAATAAATCGTAGTCGTTTTGGTTGCGGCTCCATACCGGGAATCGTAAATCATAACATACCAAAGGACGAATGCGCCATCCAAAATATTGGAATATCTTTTGTTTGGTTCCAGGAGAAAAATGTTTATGTTCTTCGCCCATGCGGAATAAGTGTCTTTTGTCAGCTCCAATAGCAGTACCACAAGGCATTGCCATTATAAATCGGTTAAAAATATCTTCCTCATCTTTAATGGTTGTACTGCCCATAATGGCAAAATTTTGTTCTAAGGCATGGTTTTGCATCCAGCTTACCACACGTCCGTTCATGGGTTGGGCAAACTCTTCCACATTCATGGTAAACCCTGTATGAAACATTTCGGGTAAAACCACCATATCGGACTTTTCTATTTTTTCAAATAGTTTTTCGTACTTATTTAAGTTTACTGAGGTTTTTTCCCAAACAATATCGGGCTGAATAATAGTAATATTAAGTTTGTCCATGAATTTAATTTTGTATACATACAAATAACGGATAAAATAGTTTTATTCGGTAAAATTCAATTAAAATATTTCGCCATATTTTGGTTTTTTCTTCATGAAAATAATTTGTAAATGTTCCTAAATTGTATTGATTATTTTGTTGCATAAAAAAAGATATAGTTTACTTTTGTGCACACAAATATTATAATATGCCTTTTGGAATAGTTGTTGATAAAGTATTTATTGCCAAATTTATTAAGTTTGGAGTGGTTGGAGGAACCGGCGTAATTGTTGATTTCTTTTTTACATGGCTTTGCAAAGAGAAATTTAAGTGGCATAAATATTTGAGTAATACCATTGGTTTTTCCATAGCGGCATCAACCAATTGGATTCTTAATAGAATATGGACCTTTCAAAGTCAAAATCCTGAAATGTTAAAAGAGTATGCCGATTTTCTGGTGATCTCCTTAGTTGGCTTAGGAATTAATAGTTTGGTATTATGGATACTTACCGATAAACTAAAAATTAACTTCTATATTTCAAAGCTTGGAGCCATTGCTGTTACAACGGTTTGGAACTTTTTTGCGAATTATCTATATACTTTTGCTTAAATCCCACATTGTGGGTTTTATTCCCCGCAGCTTGCTGTGAATAATTATCTGTTTGTTATTTTGATACCTCGTCAGTTTGCTGCGAGGTTATTCATTTAGTGCGACCATATTTTTTGAGTTGCAAACGAATAAAAAATAACAAGCCGAACTGATCTCAAAAGTAAAGTGTATCGGGATTTTGGTTCTTATTCCCCGTTGCTTGTAGCGAATTAAAAAGGAAATTATTCTGCGTCAATACCTCGTGTGCAGCGAGGTAGTTTATTTACTCTTTCATTAGTTTTTTAACCTTTCGCACAATTCCACTTTCAATTTGAACGATATAAAAGCCTTTTTGTAAATGGCCAATATTCATTTCAAAATATTTTGAATTAGGAGTGAATGTTTCAATTAATCTGCCAAAAGTGTCGAATATTTTTATTGAAGAAATTTTATCTGAGTTTTCAATAGTTACAGAATGTATAGCTGGATTAGGATAGAAGTCTAAATCTACTATTGCCTCACCTTTTGTTTCAATTCCCGAAAAAGTTCCTATTTCGAGTGCAATTAAATGTGCTAAATTAATTCCCCACGAGCTATCAGGGTGCGAATATGGATACCACATATCTTCTCTATTTAATTCCCATGCAGTATTTATTTCAGCTTCTTCAACCGTCATTAATGCAACGGTATCGCCTAAAATTTGAGGTAAAACTAAGGATAAAAATACCGATCCATAAATTTGAACGGGAGGATCGAAACTGTAATACACATAATCCACATCTGCCTTTTCTTTAATCTCTTGCAAAGTTGTAAAACTCGATCCCAATAAATTATTTGGTTTGCCAAAATCTTCAGACAACACTTGTAATTCGATGAGCTCGCTGTCGTTTCCTGTTGCATATGCAAAAGCAATGTAAGCTCCAGTAACGGTATTTCGATCACCAAATTCAGTTTGGTTAAAAAACTCAGCTTTTGCTTTGTCAAAAAAGGCATTATTACCTGCCATGTATCCACCTTCATTTGTAACGTAAAAGGCCAATTCTTGACCAGCTTCCCAATGAGCAACAATTATCTGATCGCTAATATTTATTGTTGAAGGATCCAAACCATCTAGAAAACTACTACCCAAGTTTAATGGATCTAACCAATGTTTAAGTTGAAGCGAATCATCTTCGTATTTATCAAAGGCAACTGCCACCATTTGATAATAATCATTTACCGGATTTGTGCAATCATTAGGGTCTCCATCATCGCCTGTTAGCGTTCCAATAATTCGATGGTTTTGATCAAACAATGGGCTTCCTGATGATCCACCTTCAGTGGTTCCTGCATCCCATTCCAATACTTTCCAAAATGAATTTGGATCGTATCCCCAACCTACATATGTTGTTTGGACAGGTGAATCGTAATCATGCGATATTTTTTTCACATCGCCCATTGGATGATGAATTCCCGTTGTTTTTGTTGGAAGGTTTGCTCGAGTATCCCATGCAGCAAAATAAACTTTGTATGAGCTGGGTATATTTTCTGATAGTTTTAATAAAGTAAAATCTAAATATCCTTGATCGTTATTTTTTGTGGCAATCAATTCAGCACCCGAAATAGATTGCGATTCCAATCCATTTCCTCCGTTACATGATGGGCTTTCGTAATTAAAAATTGCAAGGGTGTTTCCTGCTGAATAATCATCATCCACACAATGGTTGGCTGATAATATATAGGGTGTTTGATTTTTAGCCGTATTGTTTACTAAGGCTCCGCTACAAAGTTTTCCGCCATTTATTATCAGTTTGCAAATGGAACGTTTTTCAGTTTGCCATTCACTGCCTTCATCGCAATTAATATCAATATTACAATCTCCCGAGTCACCGTACCCTTTGTTGTCTTTTGCAAAGGCACCTAAAAAATCGTGTCCAATGCTTTGTGTAACAAGTTCTCCTGAAAAGGGAGCATTTTTTGGTTCGTAATATTCAATGGTAATTTCATCGCCAGAAATAGGAGCAGTTGCTAATCGTCCATGAGCTTTATGATTCTTATTTGTAAAAGCACCTAAAAAATCTTCTGCATTTGCGTTGTAAAAAAATAGTTGAGCGCCTTCGGGTATATTAAATTTTTTAAAAATTATATTTAAACTATAGGCATCTTTCGATTTTAGAGTTAAAATCCATAATAAGTCGCCATTGTGGAGAATTGTTTTGGTGCCATTTTTTTTAACATCAAGTTCAATATTAATAAGTTCAGCAAATATAAGTCCTTCGGGTTTTTCTAAGGTATCGGAATAATAATTTCTATTTATTTCTTTTATTGCTGGTAACTGAATAAGGTTTTTAGTAATGTTTTGAAGATCCCACGATTTTGGATATCCTCCCTGTGAGACTTGGCAATATCCATTGGTAATAAAAACAATAGGTAACAATAATAGCAATATATTTTTCATAGCGTATTTTATTATTATGCAATATACAAAGTTGAGAATTTTATTTTAAAAATTTTCCATGAAATGAAATTGCTTTCCAAATAACAATACATTGAAATTAATATTTTGTTCCAAGGCATTAATTCTTAAATTTGTTAAAGGCTGCATGGTCTGTTAATAAAATCCATAATATGATAAAATATTATTCAATTGCGATATTTGTATTTGTCATTATTTTTAATTCCTACGGGAATGATAATTACCTGATAAAAGTTGATAAAAAAAATCCTCCGTACATATTTCAGTCAGAAAATGCAGGAGCTATTGGATACATTCCTGATTTGATTAATTTGGTATTAAAAACAAATAATGAGCAAATAAAATATGTTAATAAGGTTACCGATAAAAACATATCAAATTGCATTTATGGGTTTGTTTGTGAGCCTATGGTTCCAGCAGGTTTTAAATTCATTGAAATACCCCATTTATACGAATATTATATTTTCACAAGATCGAATTCAAATATTCTGTCGATTAAAGATTTACAAGATAAGACGGTAATTCTGTTAAAAAATGATTTGCCTACTTTATTACTAGCCGAAAAAGCAAAGCATATATCATATGTAAATTCCTACGAAAAAGCCATTGAGCAATTAGCATCGGGTATAAATGAGTGTGCTGTTATTCCATTTCATATTGGCCGTTTTTATACTAATGATAAACAAATTAAAAATATTGACTACATTATAACGCCTTTAAGCTCTTATAAATGTGGATTTGCTGTACATAAAAGCAATACCGATTTGATAAAAAAAATTGAAACAAATATTCAATTACTAATTGAAAATGGGCAAAATAAAGAAATTGAAAATAAGTGGTTTGCATCCAATAGCCAATATGAACAAGAAAGTAAAGCAATAAAATCACTGTACATCTATATCATACTGTTTTTAATAATAATACTTGTTGTATTGATTATTTGGAATAGGTTTTTGGTTCATGAAATTCATTTATCAACTCATAGTCATGTTAAAGAAATAATTACACAAGGCAGTACTCCTTTAATAATTGATTTAAACGATCCGATATTTATACGTTTAATTAGTTATGCACCTATATGGTTGTTTGTAAACGATAAAAATGGTCAGTTTACATTTGCAACAGATGACTTTTTGAATTATTTCAATGAAAAAAACCGACCAATAAAAGATTTAAACTTAAGCGATATTTTTGATAAAGACGGTTTAGCTGAAATGCAATTATTCGAAACTCGCTTGCAAAAGAATAAAAATCAACTAATTACTGAGAAAATAAAGGTAAAATCATTAAATAAATTACATGATCTTTGGTTATTGAAATATCCCATTCAATCAAAAGGAGATAATGAAGTATTATTTTTAAATATTCTATTAAAACCAATGGTTCAAGGTGATAGTACTTTACGTAATCTTTCATCAGAGTTTTTATTTAAAACCATAATTGACACCTTGCCAGATTCAATATTTTTTAAAAATATTAATGGAGAATATTTGGGTGGTAATAAGGCATTTTATGAATTTAGTGGAATGAGTGAGCTTGAAATGGTTGGCAAAAAAGACAATCATTTATTTGATAAAGAACGGGTCGAAAAGTATTTTAAATCTGATGAAATTGTTTTTAAAACAGGAATAACCTGGGAAGGTCAAGCATGGGATGTTATGCCTAATGGAGATGAGGTTAAATTTGAAAATATAAAATTACCTCTTTATGATAAGCAAGATCGGATTTTTGGTTTAGTTGGAATTTCTCATAATGTTACCGATCATCATAAATACGAACAAGAATTAGCTGAAGCAAAAGAAAAGGCAGAAGACTCTGATAGAATTAAATCGTCGTTTTTAGCAAATATGAGCCATGAAATTCGTACACCTATGAATTCTATTATTGGGTTTAGCGATTTGTTAGCCGATCCTGATTTAACCATTGATCAAAGAATTGAAATAATTGATATGATCCAATCAAACGGTCATACATTGATTGAATTAATTGATGATATTATTGATTTTTCAAGAATTGAAGCAGGGCAAATACATTTAAAATATATTGATTTTAATTTGCACTCAATTTTAAAAGACGCTTATGTATATGGAAACCAGAAAAAGAATCAATTGAATAAGGAACATTTAATTTTGACCTATGAAATGGGTTCTATTGAAGATGAGTTTTCAATAAATTCTGATCCTTTCCGATTGAAACAAATATTAAAGAATTTAACGAATGCTTCCATTCGGTTTTCAACTGCCGAAAGCTTATATATAGGATATGTTCTTAATGAGGCTAAAGAGCAATTGCTTTTTTATATTAAAAATGATAATAGTACAATTTCAGAGGAACTTTTTGAGACCGTTCTTTCAAAGGAACATAGTACGCAGATTAGTTTTTCAGATATTGAAGAATCAGTGGGTATTTCATTAATAATAGCTTTAAAAGTAGTAGAAATGATAGGTGGAAATTTTTGGACTGAAGAATTAGTTTCAGGTAGGCCAAACTATTATTTTACTTTGCCTCTTACTCAAGTTAAATCAAAAACAAGAATATCAGCCTCACCTTTGCATTTTGATGTTCCTGATTGGTCGAACAAAAAAATATTAATTGCAGAAGATGAAGAAACCAATTTTATTTTATTGGATGGAATAATTTCTAAAACCAAAGCTGTTTTTATTAGAGCTCATAATGGTCAAGAAGCCATAGATTTATATAATGAGTTTGGAGATTTTGATTTGGTTTTAATGGATATAAGAATGCCTGAGATTAATGGCGTTGAAGCCACAAGAAAGATATTAGAAAAAAATCCTGATGCACTAATTATTGCTCAAACTGCTTATGCCATGCCTGAGGATAAAGAACAATACATACAAATTGGAATGAAAGGTGTGCTTGCAAAACCAATCGACCCAAGTGAGTTGTATTTTTTATGCACTAAACATCTTTTTCTTAATAAGCTAAATGTAGATCAATAACATGTAATTAATTTTGTAAATATTTTCAATTTCTGATAGGGTATTTATTTATTAACTGATCTTAGATAAAACAAGATTAGTATTAACCTTTAAATATCGAGTCATGGAAACATTTAAACGAATAAAATTAACATTAGCAGTTGCACTAATTTTTGTGTTTGCAATTAATGCGACTTTTGCTATTGATTCTTATAACTTTAAAAAGGATAAGGATATTGATGAAAATGAAAATTACCAATCATTTCAGGGTAGAGTTGTTGATGAGGAGTCATCAAAACCATTAGTTTTTGCAACGGTTGGCATTGAAGGAACTAATATTGCCACCGTAACAAATACTGATGGAAAATTTTTAATTAAGGTGCCCAATGATAAAGTTGCTGGGAATCTAAAAATTGCATATATGGGCTACGAAAGTAAAACAATTGCAATTAGTGATTTGAAAAATCATGGTAGTGTAAATACCATTAAATTAAAAATGGTTTCCGTTAAATTGACTGAAATTAATGTTTTTCCGAATAATCCACGTTTAATCATCGACAAGGTTTTAGAAAATCGCAGGTTTAACTATTCGTTTGAACCACAGCTAATGAAAGCATTTTACAGGGAAACTATTAAAAGACGTAGAGCTTATGTTGGTTTATCAGAAGCTGTTGTAGAGGTTTACAAGCAATCGTACGGAAGTTATAAAAACGATCAGGTAAAACTGTTTAAGGGAAGAAAAAGCGAGGACGTTAAAAAAATGGATACCTTGTTATTTAAATTGCAAGGGGGTCCTATATCAACATTAATGCTTGATATTGTAAAAGATCCATATTTAGTGCTTGACAACGATGTTTTAGATAAATATGAATACACTTATAAGAGTATTACAAGAGTGGATGGAAATTTAAATTATGTTATTGAATTCAAACAAAACCCGTATGTTTTAACCCCTTTATTTTATGGAAGCATTTATATTGATGTTGAGTCGTTTGCAATAACTAGTATATCATTTAACTTAAATACTCAGGACAAAGACCAAGTAAGTAGTATGTTTATTAAAAAGAAGCCATTTGGAGTAAGTGTATATCCAACTTCAGCAAATTATTTAGTAAATTATCGCGAAAAAGATGGAAAATGGTTTTTTAGCTACTCACGAGGTGAAGTAAACTTTGATGTGAAATGGAAAAAGAGATTATTTAAAACTAATTTTTCAACCATGATTGAGATGGCTATTACCGATTGGGATAAAGCTACTGAAAAACAATTTCAATCTTCCGATAGATTACGAATGAATGTTGTTATGTCTGATGCAGTTACAGGATTTACTGACAAAGATTTTTGGGGAGAGTACAATACCATTGAACCTGATCAATCCATTGAATCGGCAATTAAAAAAATAAAGAAAAATATTGGTAAATAAACATTCAATAAATATAAATTAGCAGGTCGGTTTTTTATCGGCCAGCTTTTTTAAAATAGCATAAATGCAGAAGAACGAAATTAAAACACTTAAGGAAATTAAGAAGGGTAATATTAAAGAATATGAGAATTTGTTTCGTTCAAATTATGCTGCATTATGTGGTTATGCTCTAAAATTATTGAAAGACCCCGATTTGGCTGAAGAAATGGTTCAAGAGCTTTTTTATATTATTTGGAAAAATAGAAAGTCATTATATGTAAACGTTTCATTAAAATCATATTTATACAAATCGGTTTATAATAAGTGCATGCATTATTTTGAGCACAAAAAAGTTGAAGAAAAATATGCATCGTACATTAAACATTGCAACGAATCAAATTATTCAATTGATGAAGCAATGAATACTGGTGAACTCTATAGCGTTTATAAAAAAATACTAAATAATTTACCTGAGCGAAGTAGACAAATATTTAAACTAAGTAGAAATTACGGTTTTAAATATCAAGAAATTGCTGAAAAATTATCAATATCGGTAAAAACAGTTGAAGCAAATATGGGTAAAGCTTTAAAAGCTTTTAGACAAGGGTTTGCTGAATATAACTAGGATTATGAAAAAGAATAGCGAAAATATTAGTTATAACAAATTGGCAAAGCTTTTTGCTGAAAGCCAATTTTTTCAAAGTGATTTTGATACATCGGAAGCTAACATTCAAGAGATAGAATCATGTGTGAATACATGGAAAACATTAGAAAAAATGCAAGAGATAGAACAATTTGATACAGACAAAGCATGGGGAAGCTTGCACAATAGATTGCAAAAAAACGATTTGCTGGCAAATGATGAACCACATAAATTAAGGAGTTTATCAACAAATAGGTGGATTGCTGTTGCAGCTTCAATTATATTAATAGTTGGATTATTTTCTGTTTGGCTTATAGTTTCTAAACCATTTAATTCGTCTAATTTTTACGCCGAAAATATCACATTAGAGCCAATGGAAGTTAACTTACCTGATGGTTCTTTGGTTTATTTAAACAGTCAATCGAATTTATCATATAATAATAAATTTAGCCTAAGCAATAGAAAGGTTCAATTACAAGGTGAAGCTTTTTTTGAAGTAACTCGCGACGAAACAAATCCCTTTGAAATTTTTGTTAATAATGCATCAGTAAAAGTATTAGGAACGTCGTTTAATGTCGAATCGAGTGAATTGGGAGTGAAAGTAATTGTGAAAACTGGTAAAGTTCAATTATCAACTAATAAAGAATTTTCAAATTCTATTATTTTAACTCCAGGAGAAAAAGGGAGCTTAATAAATTCAATCTTACTAAAAGAAAAGAATAAAGGGGAGAATTATTTGAGCTGGCTTAATAAACGGCTAGTTTTTAAAGCAGTACCCTTAAATAAGGCTTTAGTTGATATTAATAAAGCATTTCATAGTAATATTGAATTAGGTGATAGCAATTTGAATGAGTTGCTAATTACCACAAACTTTACAAATAATAATTTGGATGAGGTATTAAAATCAATTTCTATTGCATTTAATTTACGAGTTGAAAAAACAGGAAAAAGACATATCTTAGTTTCAAATTAATTACGAAACTCATAAAAGTTGCTACAATCTAATAAGTTATATATAAAATGTCTTTTGCTATTATTTATTGGATTCATTGTATTTCCAAAAACAGGCAATGCTCAGGAAAAAATATTAGATAAAAAAGTATCGCTTAATATTCATAATATTTCTATAGATCAGGCTCTTGATAAATTATCTGAGCAATGTAATTGTTATTTTACCTACAATGCATCAGAATTAAATGGTGAAAAAGTAATTTCCATTTTAATAAAAAATAAGCCCTTAAAATTTATTCTCGATACAATAATTAATAATTCTTCTTTGGTGTATCAAGAAATAAAAAACCAAATAGTAATACATCCAAAACTGTCGAGAAAAATAATTGATATTGCTGATTCAATTAAATCAATTCGCATTTTTGGAGTTATTAGAGATGCCGAAAGCAAGAACCCATTACCATTCGCTACTGTCACAATAAAAGGTTATTCCTTAGGAAGCGTTTCTAACGATAATGGCGAGTTTCAATTATCATTACCTGTAAACTTTATTGATGATACCTTAACATTTTCATATTTAGGATATTTTGATTATTCTGAAGCAATTAATACTTATTCCAATGGTAAAATGATTAATCTTGAACCAGGAATAATCTCCATTCAAGAAGTTTTAGTTCGAAGCATCGATCCACTTGCATTAATGCAAAAAGCCAGAAATTTAATTCAGGAGAATAATTACACAAAACATTATAATTATGAAGCTTTTTACCGCGAGTCAGTTAAGCGCAATTCTAGAGTTATGGTTTACAGCGAAGCTCTTTTAAACGGATATAAACCATCGATGTATTTTAACGGATTGTCGAATAAAACCGAACTAGTTAAGGGAAGAACTTTTAAGAATTTGCAACTAACAGATACTGTGTTGGTAAAACTGAGAGGTGGAATTGAAACCTGTTTCCAATTAGATTTAATTCACCAAGTTCCTGATTTTATTGATGAAAAAGGAGAGGAGTTGTATGATTATTCCTTGTCAGATATTATAACATGGGAAAATCAATTGGTATATGTTATAAGCTTTAAAAGCAAAGGGTACGAAGTGGGAGGTTATTTTGTTGGTGATATTTACATCTCGGTTGATGATTATGCAATTGTAGGAGCTGATTTTCAATTTTCTCCAGAATATATGAAAAGAAATAAAAATACTTTTGTTGTTAAAAAAAGCAGATCGATAACAGTGATACCACAAAAAACGGCTTATAAAGCTAAATATCATAAATACAATGGTAAATATTATACCCAGCATGTACGCGGAGAACTTAAAATAAAAGTTCGAAAAAGAAATAAACTTTTTTCAGAATCATATTCCTTATTAATGGAAATGATATATACTCAAATAGACACATTAAATCCTGAAAAGCCAAAACGGAGAAATGTGATACAAACCCATTCGGTTTTTTCTGATTCAAAATATATTTATGATGCTAGCTATTGGGAAAAACAAAATGCTATTAAACCTGAAAATGATATTATTGAGGCCTTCCAAAAATCAGGTTTTAAAGTACAAGAAAATGATAATCAATAAATATATATATTTAGCCTTTTTATAAACAAATTAACACTTTGTGGTGTTATATAGAAGCAATTAATAGTCATAGGTATTAATTGTTGTGTAAGTTTACTATAGGTTAATTTTGTGGGGAGGAAGGCATAAGTTAGTGAAGTGTTGATTTTTGAAGATGAAAGGATACTGACTTATGTCTTTCTTTTTTTTGTAAATGTCATAATTATTTCTTTCAAATCAGGAAATTCATTAATTAATTTCTCTCTATTTGCCAATTCAAAATCCTCAAAATAAAATGATGGAGTTACCATGCAAGTTACTAAACCATAACTATTTGTATTAACTAATTGTGCAGCAAACCAGCAATTTGCCGGAATGATTACTTGCAATTGTTCATTATATTCAAGTGCTGATCCTAATATTATTTTACTGAGTATTCCCTGTTTGGATAATCCGGAGCAAACCCTGCCACTCATTCCGATGATATGCTGCCACTGATTCCGGTCAAAGGCTGCCACTT
>JAEINW010000168.1 GCA_016342715.1 Salinivirgaceae bacterium
TTTCACGTAGCGAATTTCATGGGGAATGGAATTACATTATTAAACCAAATTTGTAAACTTTAATTATTGACAGTTCCATAGTATCAAGATTCAGTACAAAATATGCAAATAATTCTTAATTACTTACATGAGGGCTTCGTCGTTCTTTTGTCTAATTACTGGATACTACAGTTGCAAATCATATAAACACATAATTATTAGCATTCAATTAAAGTTTCTTATGTCGAGTTCATGTTATGAGGCAAAATTAAAATAGGATAGTTGTAGCTTTCTTATTGATTTTGAAATATCTTAAAACTTGGTTTAACAGTCACCATCAAGTAAGCAAACTGCGGAAACTTATAAGGATTGTCATCTATCCCCTTGATTTGCTCCAAAGTATTTGTTGTAAGAAAAAAAGAGTAGCCCGCTTGAAGAGTTGTTTCTTTCGCAATTTTCCATTGATAAGTAATATCAAATTCCTGTCCCAAAGTCTTATCTAATTTATTTGTTGGATTATTCGTATCGTATTTATTAGCTGCCAACCTAAAATAGTGATAATCGAGTTGGAACAACATAAGCTTACTAATAGTGTATTCTAATTTTAAATAAGAATCAGCCAAGCCTTGATTGGGCAAAGTGCTAAAATAATCCATGTAACCATACCAGCCGTGACGTTTTCCATAATGTAAATCAAAGAGATGATTCGTATTTTGATAATCGGCATTTAAATTTGCCTCATCTTGTCCCGAAAGAAAATCACATCCAATTCCTATGGCTGCTTTTTTTTCTATAACTTTTTGATTTGCAAAAACCGATAGGCAAAATGCCTTGGCTTTACCTGCTTTATTATTTACATTGTTTTGAAAATAGCCCGTTGATCGTATCTCAAAATCATTAAAATTGTACAGAACATTTATTCCATAAGTACCTTTTAATCCAATGGTTTCCACTGTATCGTTAAGCGTTTTACCCGTTAATAAAATAATTGATGAGATGTTAAATTGTTTGAAATTTCTTTGGTACCGGATAAAATCGAACACTTTGAATTTTTCATCCGGAAATAAACTGTTTTTTGAAGATTCTGTATTCCATGTCAGACCAAGATCAATTTGGTTAACCGTGTCATTAAACTTAAATAAAACCGCATCATAACAAACCTGGTAGTCATTCCAGCTTCTGGCGCCCAATAATCGTTGATCGTCGTATTGAAACAACTGGCGTCCGGTTTTGATTTGCAAATTTTTGTGAAGATTTAATAAAAACCAAGCCTGATGCAAGCTTAAACTATTTGTGTTTCCAGATACACCACTTGTTTTATATAAATCGTCATCGCCCCAAAAACGAATATCTTGTACTGATAGGTATGTTTCTAATTTTTCATTTTTATAATGAGCGTTTACTCGGGTTCTTTGGGTTACATACGACAAGCCATTTTCATTATCAGCTTTTGGCAATTTATATCCATCATCAAATATAAAACGGGGACGATATTCTAATCCAAGATTTAAATTACTTTGTTGCGACCAGATACTGCTTGCTATTAATATTGTAATTGCGACTGTTATTAATCTTTTCATTGTGCTGATTTTAATTAAAACTTCCGTTAAGGAAATTCTTTGTGATTTCATGTTGTGGATTGTTAAAAAACTCTTCGGCGGGCCCTTGCTCAATAATTTCGCCCAAATACATAAAAATTACATGGTCGGCCATCCGTTTCGCTTGACGAAGGGTATGAGTTACCCAAACAATGGTGAAACTATCTTTTAATTCCATAAATTTCTTTTCTATTACTTGACTCGACAAAGGGTCTAGTGCAGATGTGGGTTCGTCGGCAAGAATTAATTCAGGATCAACAGCCAAACCACGAGCCAAACATAAACGTTGCTGCTGCCCAATTGACAAACTGCTGGCCGGTGCTTTTAATCGATCTTTTACTTCGTCCCAAAGGTTTACCACTTTTAAATAATATTCCACTCGTAGTTTCATTTGCAGCTTTTTTTTTCGGCCACTTATCCTCAAACCATAAGCTACATTATCGAAAATACTCATTGGTAAGGGTGCTGGTCGTTGCGACATAAGACCCATTTTTTTTCTCAAATCGGTTACTTCTACCTCTTTGCCAAAAATACCCTGATTATTAAGTAAAATATCACCCGAAATTTTAACCTTGGGATACAAATCAGTCAAGCGATTCATACTTTTTAGCAAGGTGCTTTTTCCACATCCCGAAGAACCGAGAATAACTGTTATTTTTCTACTTGGTATCTTACAATTTATATTTTTCAAAATATGCTGATTCCCAATGCTAAGGTTTAAATCCTTTACTTCTATTTTTGATTGGTTCATAATATCCTTTAATTAATACTGTTTTTTTTATATTTCCGTAAAGCCATTCGCCCAAAAACACTAATTGCTAAAATGATAAATGTTAAAATGGCTGCAGCTGCATACGCTCTGTTTTGCACTTCAGGGATGGGTGATGAAAGTTGAAAAAATATAGCTAAAGGCAAGGTTGCTGCCGGTTGCGTTAATGAAGTAGGTATATTGTCGGTAAATCCGGCTGTAAACAGCACTGCCGCCACATCGCCAAAAGCCCTACCAAACGATAAAAGAATGGCGGTTGCAATACCCGGAATGCATTGCTTAAAAAATATGCGATACGATAATTCATACTTTGTTGAACCTAACGACAAGCCGGATTCAAACAAGGTTTTAGGAACCATTTTTAAGACTTCATCCATTCCGCGAATCATTATGGGCATAATAAAAATTGCCACCGTAACAATTCCTGCCATAAGCGATGCCCTAATTCCCATATAAATCATAATTCCAAAGGCAAAAGCTCCGTAAACCACCGATGGAATTCCCCACATGACATCAATAAACAAGCGAATGATATCTTGTAATTTCTTATGCTTTTGTAAGTGAACATTTATAAACAATGCCGAAGGTAAACTAATTACAAAAGCGAGAAATGTTGCTCCAAAAGCTAAATAAATTGACCCAACTATTGCATTTAAAACACCTCCTTCTCCACCAAAATAATACCCGCCCTTAGGAACCTGCGAAATAATCTCCCAACTCAATGCAGGCAAACCCTTTCTCATAATTGTAAATACAATTAAGCCAATAACAAAAAGGATTATGGCATTGGCCAATCTCATTAATTGTTTAAAAATTAACTCCTCTGTTTTTTTTCCTATAAGTTTTATTCCCCACATACTACAATGACCTTTCTAATCTATAAATTACTATTCTCGACACCAGATTAAATAAAAAGATGGTTACAAAAAGAATTAAAGCTCCAAACATAAGTGCCGAATCGTATAAAGGAATAGACATCATTTCGCCATAATTATTTGCAATAAGCGCTGGCAAAGGATACGATGCTGAAAATAATCCGTCGGGAATTTTTATTACGTTACCTGCCACCATTAAAACGGCAATGGTTTCGCCAAATGCTCTAGCTATTCCTAAACCAAAAGCTGAAATTATTCCTGGTTTTGCTTTTTTTAGTATGATGTGTTTAATCACTTGCCACCTTGTCGATCCTAAGGATAACCCCGCTTCGGTCAACTCAAAAGGAACTGTATTCAAAATTTCGATAAGAATATTAAGAATGAAAGGAATAATCATTATTGAAAGAACAATGGCTCCGGTAAGTAAAGTATATCCTGTAGTTTGGATTCCAAAAAAGGGAGCAATTACATCTGAAACTAGAGGAACCACCACTAAAATTCCCCACACCCCATAAACCACTGATGGAATTCCTGCAAGTATATCGGTAACCGGATACATTATTTTTACAAACCAATGCTTAGCATATTGTGTCAAATGAATAGCTACCAAAAAACAAATGGGAGCCGCAATAATCACCGACAAAATCGTAATTTCAATTGAACTAATAATAAACGGAAGAAATCCAAATTTACCTTTAGTTGGCTCCCATGCCGACGAAAAAAGCAAGTCCCATAAACTATGGTCGCTTGCAAATAACATGGATGACTTTGTATAAAGACTGGCAAAAATTATCAATGGAGTAGTAATGACCAAAGTTAGAGCCATGATCATTACTACCGTATTCAACTTATCTTGATAAATTCTTTTTAGCGACAAAGCTGTCATATTTTTTAATTAAAAGATTAGGATTAATTATTCGTTATCGGGAGATGTTAATTTATTTATTTGAGATTCTATTACCTGCTGATTCAACTCAACATATCCGGAAAGTGAAACAAAGGTTTGACCCTGATTTAATACAAAATTTAAAAAAGCATTTAGCGCTTCGTTTTCGGGTTTGCCTTTTGAAATAAGATACAATTTACGGGCTGGTGGCGAAGGATATTTACCTTCCTTAATGGCTTGGGTAACTTCATCGAGGGTTTTGTAAAAGTTTTCTTCAGAATCGATAACACGATTTCCATTAGCATCGATAGGAATTACGCTAATTCCCTCGTTGCTCATTTTTGTTTTAAGATTGTACAAATACACCAGATTATTGTAACCCACCCCATAGATATCTTTTATAACAGCATCGGCCATTCCTGGATCACCATAGACACCAGTTCCCAATAAATTTTCCTGATCGGCATCCATAAATTTTGCCCAAGTTGCTGCCGCACCACAGGCATCGGAACGGGTATAAACATTCAACTGGGTTTTGGAATGATTATTTAAGAGATGGCTCCAGTTTACCTCCTCCAGCACAAAAATCTGTTTAAATTGTTCCTTTGTCAGTCCCATTTGCATAATGGTACTATACTCCGGATTCGAAGTATTCACTGTAGGAAAAACAGCATCCTGAGCCACAGCAATATTCCACGCCCCTTTATCGAACTCGGCCTGATTAACTTCTCTCGAAAACATTGCCAAATCAACCATATCCGATAACACATCGGTCATTCCCTTGCCTGCACCACCCGCACTAATATCAATTTGTACTTTTGGATTTTGTTTTTTAAACTCCTCAGCCCATTTTACAGTAAGTGGATAAAGGGCAAATGCTCCTGAAATACTTATTTTTCCTGAAACAGAATTTGTGTCATTATCGGTTTTTTTACTTAATTCAGAACACGATGTAAACGGGAAAAATATATTCAGCGACTCCGTAAAAAATAATACGATTATTAATCCACTAAGAATAAGCGCAACTTTTGTTTTTTGCTTCATAATTTTATTTTTTAAAATCAATAAAACAAATGTACTGGAGCTATAGCAAAGGTATAACAGGTGAAAAACGTAATTTAACAGCTAGGTTTTTGAACGTATAGATAGGTGTTAACACTTAACATAAATGCTTACACCTCAACAATTTTATTTTTAATGGCATACATAACCAGTCCGGCAGTATTTTTTGCCTGTGTTTTTAAAAGTAGGTTTTCGCGATGTTTGTCAACGGTGCGTTTGCTAATAAAAAGTAAATCGGCCATTTCCTGATTCGAAAAGCCTTTGCATATGTGGTACAAAATCTCGGTTTCTCGCTCGGTAAGTTCATTGCAATCCTTTTTTTTCTGCTTGTTCAGATTTTTAATAATGGCATCAAGAATTTCTGGCGAAAAATAATTATTTCCATCAAGTACTTCAACAATGGCTCGTTTAACATCTTCAAATTTTGAGTTTTTAAGTAAAAAGCCTTTGGCACCTGCCTCAATCATTTCGTAATAATAATTTTCATTACCATACATCGAAAGGGCTATTATTTTTACATCGGCATATTTTTTTAAAACTTCGCGAGTAGCTTCTATGCCATTCATTTCGGGCATTTCAATATCCATAAGAATTATATCGGGAATATTTTTTTGGATATTCATTAACAAATCCTTGCCATTAATGGCTTCAAAAACGGTGAAAAGATCGTCAGAATTTGACAATAAAAAAGCAAGTCCTTCACGAAACAAATGATGATCATCAACCAAATAAATTTTTATTTTGTTTTTCATCCGTTTATAATTTTGCAGTTAGTTGATATTGTGGTAGAAAATTATAATCATTTCTCGTATGTATCTCAATTATTATCTCAGACATGGTCTGTTTCATATTTTTACCGATGCTTTTAACAGAAAACCTTCATTTGGTTCACTATGCATTTCAATAGTTCCATTCAATGAATTAATTCTCGATCGAACATTAAATAATCCCATTCCTTTGGTTTGAATATTTGGAATATTAAATCCAATTCCATCATCCACATAAATTAAATCAAGAGCATTTGAATTGTCAAATAATGAGATATTTACGGTTTTGGCCGATGCATATTTCAGCGTATTTGAAAGCAATTCACACACCACCCGATACAAAATAACCTCCGTATTATAATCGTACCTGTTATTATTCAAATTTGAACTGTAAGTTATGTTAATTAAACTTGCCCCTACAATATTATCTTTAAAAGATTTTATAGCTTTATCTAAGCCAAAGCGCTCCAACAAATGTGGACTTAATTTATTTGAAATTTCTTTAACGCTGGTAATAGCCTCATCAATAGCCTTGTCGACATTCGTAACAATTTTTTTATTGGCATCTGTTAAAATGGATTCACTAATTGCAGAACTCGACATTTTAATGGCTGACAAGATAGGACCCAATCCATCGTGAATTTCTTTGGCAAATTCACGGCGTTCTTTTTCTTCCGTTCTAATAATTGCCGAAAGAACTCTTAATTCATTCTCTTTTCGCAATTCATCAATTCTTCGTTGAAAATCGAATATTCTTCGAATGTAAATGGTTCCAATAAAAATAAAGGTTGAAATAATAATAGCAATC
This sequence comes from Salinivirgaceae bacterium, assembly GCA_016342715.1. Lineage (GTDB taxonomy): Bacteria > Bacteroidota > Bacteroidia > Bacteroidales > SZUA-534 > JAEINW01. The sequence continues at coordinate 6,745 of JAEINW010000168.1, forward strand.
CAACTACTTAAGGGTGATTCAGAAACTTTATCGGCACTAAATATTTCAATTAATTCTATAAGCCTGCGTATAGCCATTAAAAGAAAGCTTATGGTAATTAACACCCACGAAATATTATACTTGGTTCTTCGTATAAGGCTCAAGGCGATAAATGAAGCACCAAATTGTAGTATTACCGATAAAATAAGTGCAATTTTTATAGTCATTGCACAAATTTAAGCCATTGCTTATGATTTCAAATACGTTTTATAGCGTATTATTTTTAATGTATGAATATCGGATTGTATTTTTAATAGTGGATAATTTGCTTTTATTTCGCCGCAAGCAGCGGGGAGTAAGATCTAAATTTGTGTATAATCGCATATTTGGCTCACAGCTATTTTGACAGGTAAATCTCTCAAAATCACTTACGTTGCATGTGCTCACCGTTGCAGGTAAAACGGGGCTGTACAGAAATCCCCAAGCATTTAATCCAAACAAAGCCACCGCTCAATTACACACATGCCGATGAAAAATCGGCAAGAGTGTAATCACTCACAAGTAATTTCCAACTTAATTGAAACAGCAATTTCACGTGTTGCCTTTGCAAACGCTCATACCATAAATTAGCAAACATAAATACTTATTAAAATTAATGATTAATCTATATTGCAGCCTGAAATCAATATGATAAAACTAATGAAATATTTAAAGCAGAAAATCATTTTGCTCCTGTTATGTGGCGTAAGTCTAGCACTACACGCTCAGCAATCAACAGTAAGTTCAGGTGGCGAAGCTTCAGGCAGTGGCGGTTCAGTTAGCTATACAGTAGGGCAAGTGGCTTACACTACAAGTACAGGAACCAGTGGAACCGTTACACAAGGCGAACAACAGCCCTTCGAGATTTCGGAAGTCACTGGAATTTCAGTAACAAACATTATTCTAAAAATGTCTGTGTATCCAAACCCAACAACCGATGTTTTACAACTTAAAGTTGAAAGAGACATACAGGAAAATATGAGTTGTCAGCTTTTTGACATTAACGGGAAGCTATTAAAAACACAGAATAACCTTGCTATTGAAACTCAAATTGAAATGAGTGAATACAAACAAGGAGTCTATTTCCTGAAAATAATTGAGAACAACAAGCAAATAAAAACATTTAAAATTATTAAAAAATAAGCATCGTGAAAAGAATATACACAATTATAATCGCAGTATTATTAACTGCAACCCTATGGGCTCAAAGCCCCGAAAAAATGAGTTATCAGGCTGTAATACGAAATGCCAGCGACCAATTAGTAACCAGCCAAGCAATTGGAATGCAAATAAGCATTTTGCAAGGTTCTGCAAGTGGAACGGAAGTTTATGTGGAAACACAAACTCCTATAACCAATGCAAATGGTTTAGTAAGTTTAGAAATAGGTGCAGGTACAACAAGTGGCGATTTTTCGGCAATAGACTGGTCATCTGGAATTTATTTTATAAAAACCGAAACCGACCCAACAGGAGGAACAAATTACACCATAACAGGCACAAGCCAATTGCTTAGTGTACCTTACGCATTATACGCAAAAGCTTCAGGCTCTTCTGTTGCTGGGCCACAGGGCGAACAAGGTGAAACAGGGGCTGCAGGAGCCGATGGCATTGACGGAATCAACGGTACAGATGGCTTAACAACCTCTGTAAACGGTGTAACACAAGTAGCTGGAGCAATAACCTTAACCAAAGCTAATATAGAATTAAGTAATGTAGATAATACCGCTGATGCAGCAAAACCTGTTAGTACAGCAACACAAACAGCCTTAGACGCTAAAGTTGACAAAGATGGAACTAAGGGGTTGTCTGCTAATGACTTTACGGATACAGACAAGGCTAATGTTGATGTGAATACCGCTAAAACAGGCATTACTTCAGCACAAGCAGATAAAATTACAGCCAATACTTTAAAAGTTGGTTATACTGAAGCTTTGGTTTCAGCGAATACCGATGTGGCAGCCAACACAGTAAAAATCAGTGCAGCCACTGGCACTCAAGCTGGCCAAATGCAATATTGGGATGGTACAGAGTGGTTAACTGTTTCTGCAGGTACTCAAGGGCAGGTTTTAACTTTTATAAATGGAGTTCCTGCATGGATAGCTTCAGGAATAGACGTTGGTGAGACAGATGCATACAACCCAACCACCGGCAAAGTATGGATGGACCGTAATTTAGGTGCCACGCAGGTAGCAACAAGCAGCACCGATGCAGCTGCTTATGGCGATTTATATCAATGGGGCAGAGGCACCGATGGGCATCAAATAAGAACCTCCGTAACCACAGCCACATTATCAAGCAGCGATACTCCTGGGCACGCTGAATTTATTACTATTTCTAACAGTCCATTCGATTGGCGTAGTACTCAAAACGATAATTTATGGCAAGGAGTAAATGGAGTAAATAACCCATGCCCTGCAGGTTATAGAATACCTACTGAAACGGAATTCGATGCAGAACGCTTAAGTTGGAGTGAAAATAACTCAATAGGAGCTTTTGCTTCGCCACTTAAACTTGCTGTAGCAGGCTGCCGCGACGGCAGCAATGGTTCGCTCAGCACTGTTGGTTCCTTCGGTAGCTACTGGTCGAGTACCGAAAGTAATACCTACTCGTGTAGCCTGACCTTCTACAGTAACGGTGCCTACACGAGCATCGGCATCCGAGCGGGCGGCTTTTCTGTTCGCTGCATTAAGGATTGACACTTCCGACACTTTGGTCACTTAATCTTGCCATTCTTCCTTTTTTAGGCGGATGGTAAGATTTATAATACCGCATGGCGGTCTGTTTACTGAATTAATGTGATATGCACCGAGCCTAAATCTCACATGGCTAGGGGGAGTTTTTAAAATGGACTAAAGTCCATCCTTACAATATAAAACGAGCCTAAAGCTCTATGTTTTTACTAGATTTCAAATAATCTCTTAAATTAGTAGTGTCATTAACTTTATTAACAAGGGCGTCAATATTTTGCAGGTATAATAATTCAAGATCCGATAAGAACGATTTATTTTATAAGCGCAGATTTTAATCCGGGGAAAGCAGTTACAATTAATCTATTGAGTTCCGAAGGAACGAAACATTAATAAGTAAATGATGGCGCTAAATAATTATAAACTACAAAGCATATGCGAATATGAAAAGTAATAATATTATGAGAAAAATAACGATGGTGTTTGTAGTATTGATATGTAGTATTATATCATTAAATGCCTTTGCCCAGCATACCATCACCGGCAATTTCCCTCCTTTATCGGGGCAGCAAGTTCGCCTGGTAGGTTTTAATGGTTTTGGCATTTATGCTATTGATAGCACAAAAGTTTCGGAACAGGGCGTTTTTAATTTAAAATATACCGATAAAGATAAGGGCATGGGATATTTAGCAGCCGAAGACAACAAAGCCTATTTTGTGGTTCTTGCCAATGAAGAGATTGAACTGCAAGGCGCTGTTTTGAGTATGCCTGAAAGTATTGTTACGGTATCAGGTACGGAAAATCAGTTGTTTGTGCGCTATGCAACTGATCATCCTAAACGGGAACAGGCATTGAGCGCATGGCTTTATTTACAAAAGATATATGGGACAGATTATCTTTTTGCAAAACAAAAACACCCCAAACAAGCCATCGAAACTGAAATGCAGCGCATTAAACAAGAAGATTTGGACTTTCTAAATCATTTAGATGCCAATACTTACATAAGTTGGTTTTTACCTACCCGTAAATTAGTGAGTTCCGTTTCCACCATAGCACAATACAGAACTGAAGAAATTCCTGTAGCTTTGGCCGCTTTCAGGGCATTAGATTACACCGACGAACGATTCTATAAGAGCGGATTGTTAAAAGAAACCATCGAAAGTCATTTTTGGTTATTAGAGAACATGGGAAAACCACTCGATTCTGTTTATATAGAAATGAGTATTTCCATCGACTTTATGTTGGCAAACCTATCAGAAAACCAAAAGAAGTTTAACGAAATTACTAAATACCTGTTTGATTTATTAGAACGCCAAAGCTTGCTTAAGGCATCAGAATATTTGGCATTAAAAGTATTAACACAGAATAGCTGCACACTAAACGATGATTTGGCAAAACAGTTAGAATCGTATAGAGCAATGAAAAAAGGGAACACAGCACTCGATATTGTTTTTATCGGAGATGTTTTTAAAAGTGGTTCAGTAGTAAAAACACCCAATCGTTTATCTGATATTCAATCGGCTTACAAAGTCGTTGTTTTTGGAGCCAGCTGGTGTCCTAAGTGTGCCGACGAACTAAGGCAACTACTTCCTCTTTATGATAAATGGAAATCAAAAGGCGTAGAAGTAGTCTTTATTTCATTGGATACAGACAACGTTTTATTCAAAGGATTTTCAAGCATATTTCCTTTCGTGAGTATGTGCGATTATAAGAAATGGGACACCCAAGCTGTAAGTGATTATTATGTATTTGCTACACCCACTTTGTTTTTGTTAGACAACAATCAAAAAATTATTCTACGCCCAAATTCTGTTAAACAAGTAGATGCATGGGTAGATTATGCATTATGAGCAATAAAAAAGTAATCGAAATTTTCAGCTTTTATAACCATTCTGATCGCATTTTTTGTACATTCTATAGAGTTTTATGAGCTGTATGGGAATACCTTACTCTCTCTAAGCGCTTATAAAACAAGGCAAATCCATCGCCATCCCAATAGAGTATATCAATAGTGCTGCAACACAAAAAGTACCGCAGGTTTGCACTCAATCCCAGCATCTAACCATAAATTTTAAGAACTAAACCGCTCGGAAAGGTTAATGCAATCTAAGAGTTTTCCGATGTTGGCATTTTAGTTTCATTATTGACTTACTTTACTTTTTCCGCAAATGAACTCAAATCAATAAACTCCCCTGCTGGCGCGAGCTTACAGCTCGTGTCCTATTATATTTCATCAAGCTCCGACCAGCAGGGGGATCGCACTACTTTGTTCTGTCTGCCCTCTCTCCGCTTTGCGGTTTCTCTCCCAGGAGAGAACTTGCACTTATAAATCAGTAAGTAAATAAGTTAATGCATTACTAGCAAAAGCTTATTCTGTAGTCAGTAACTTGCAATCATCAATTTTTCGCAAAAGTAAATCGTCAAATTTTGGCAAAAGTAAATCGCC
>JAEINW010000169.1 GCA_016342715.1 Salinivirgaceae bacterium
TCACTTTGCATCGTTTTTATTGCAAAGATAATAATTAAATTAATATTATGAGAATGTTATTTATTGACAATGCCTTATCAAGTGAGTACCATATTTAAAACGTTTGTGGTAGCCCTTTTTTTTTATTAACAATTTCATTAAAAATGTTAATTAAACTTTGTCCTTTTTTGTTTTGCTTTTAAGCGTTTTAATTTTTGCTTTCAATTCTTGAATTTCGTTCGTCTGATTGTTAATTACACTATTAAGGCGAATAATTTCAATATCCTCTTGTTTATCAGGAATAATTCTATTTACTCGAAGTGCAAAATCACTTAATACATTCATGTAATTTATAAAAGCATCGTATGGAGTTTTGTAAGGATTAAAGTAAGCATGTACTTCGCCATCGGAAAACCACTTGGTGCTCATGTAATAAAAATGATCGCTGGTTTGCAAATACTCCCAATCTTGTTGTAATTCGTCATCGTCAATCTGACAAACCTTATCTGATAATTTGTAAAGTTTTTCGTAAGCTTCGTTTTGCATATCGTTGCCCAGCCAAGCGGTAAGGTCTCTTTCTTCGTCGGCCCATGATATTGGGAATGGAACGTTGGCAATGGCAATAGGTTGAAGCTTTTTAATAATATTTGAAGGCGTTTCAAATGCAAAATTACCATCGTTTATAACAGCTTCGGGCAATTCTTCAAGAAATTTAAATATACCAGTTTCTGCCCATTGATGCTCTCCAAAAGTTTCATAATCCATGAATAGGTTTACCAATTCTTCTTTTTCATTTAATTCGTTAAGCCAGCTGATATATTTTTGAGGGCTAAGTGGATAGTCTTTCCATCCTTGATCTGAAAAGCGGAAGGCAATATCATCACTAAGCTTATAATTTTTGAGAAATAATTTAAGTTTAGGCTCAATAGCATTGTAGTATAAAAAGTTGGGTGATTTCCATCCCAAAATGTGTTTGGCACCTTCGGTTAACATTCCTTTGTAACCTAAGTTATAAACTTCAGCTCCAATCTGATCGGAATATATTAATTCGGTATTTCTAAATATTTTTGGTTTAACATTAAAAAGTTCCTCAATGCGTGCTGAGTGATCTATAATTTGTTGTTTAAATATGCCAGAATCTTTTAATGAGGACAAAGAGTGGGAGTAGGTTTCTGCCAGAAATTCAACATTTCCAGTGTCTGCTAATCTTTTAAAGCTTTCAATTACTTCAGGTGCATACAATTCAAATTGATCAAGTGCAATGCCAGTGATAGAAAAAGTTATTTTGAATTTATTGCCATGTTTTTTAATAAGTTGCAATAGTAATTCATTGGTAGGTAAATAACATTTTTGAGCTACTTTTTGTAAAACAGATTCATTCAAATAATCATCGTAATAATAATGATTGTTTCCTATATCAAAGAATGAATAGTTTCGCAGGCGGAAAGGTTGATGGACTTGAAAATATAGGCATAAATATTTCATGTGATACTTTTTTAAACGGTTACTAATGCTGATTTATAAACCTCGTATACTTTTTTTGCAGATTCTCCCCATTTTAAATTGTTGGCTTCAATTTCTCCATTTTGTCTTATGGTTTGTGCCAATGCCGGGTATTTTAGTATGGCATAAATTGCGTTTGCTGTTTTGTCGATGTCCCAAAAATCGACTTTTATGGCATGTTTAAGTATTTCGCTAACTCCCGATTGTTTCGAAATAATTACAGGAACTCCCGATTGCATGGCTTCTAAGGGCGAAATACCAAAAGGTTCTGATACCGAAGGCATAATGTACAAATCGCTATGGATAAACATTTTGTATACTTCCGATCCTTTTAAAAACCCAGGAAAATGAAATTTGTCCATTATTCCTAAGGTGGCAGCTCGTTCAATCATTTTATTCATCATATCACCATTGCCAGCCATTACAAAGCGCACATTATCCATTTTTTTAAGGACTTTGTATGCAGCTTCAATAAAATACTCAGGGCCTTTTTGCATGGTAATTCTTCCTAAAAATGTTACTATTTTATCATCAATAGTTCTATTTGCAGGTTGGTTCAAATCCTTTGATGGTTCAACGGCATTATAAACAGTAGTTACCTTTTCGGCACTTGCTCCATAATTATTTATTACAATGTTGCGTGTCATATTGCTTACGGTAATAATCTTATCAGCAGCGTCAATACCTTTTTTTTCAATATTAAAAACAGCAGGATTAACACTACCACCACTTCTATCGAAATCGGTGGCATGAACATGAACAACCAAAGGTTTACCCGATACTTTTTTTGCAGCCATTCCTGCAGGGTAGGTTAACCAATCGTGAGCATGAATAACATCAAAGTCGTACTTTTGTGCAATTTGATAGGCAACTAAACTATAATTGTAAATTTCCTGATATAAGTCAGTACCATATTTTCCTGTAAAAGAGATCAATCCATCTTCATTGGTTTCAACGTAATTGCGTTTGCCTTTAAGTTTTTCTTTTGTTAATTTATAAAACTCTTCTGGCGAAGCATAGGGTATTAAATTTGAGCCAATTTCAAGATATTCCAGATCGTTTTCAAAATCAAATTCGTGATTAATTTTGGTTATTCTTATAGGAATATTGCCAGCTCCAATTAATTCAATAGCTTCCTGATCTTCATCGCCATACATTTTAGGAACGACAAAAAGTATTTCAAGATTATCAATTTTGCTAAGTCCTTTGGTGAGCCCATAACATGCAGTACCTAAACCACCTGATATGTGAGGGGGAAACTCCCAACCGAACATGAGTACTTTCATAAATAGTAGTTTTTTTTTAGGTTAAAATTAGCAACGTTAAAATATACTTATAAGTTAGTGTTTTTTTGATTTATTTATGTATTAACTGTTTAAAATATTTAATTATTCGTTATTTTCAATTAATGTTTTTAAACGCAGAATTTCTGCTGTATTCATTGCAAATGAAATAGCTCCTTTTGCTTTGTGCGGTGGATCACCATGGTATAATTCTGAAATAGAACAAATTCCATCAATTTGCATTTCTTCTTCAAATGCTAGCAAAAACTCTTTTGCATCTGTTATTGCGGTTTTTGGTTGAATTTTCAGAAAAGCTTCAAAATATTGAGTATATAACCATGGCCAAACGCTACCATTAAATGCTGCTATTTCTCTTTCTTCATGGTTACCTTCATAAAGTGAATGATAATCGGGATCAATAGGTGATAGGGATCGAATACCAAATGGTGTTACTAACTGCGATTTTATAATATCAAAAACCAATTTAATTTGATCTTTATCTAATGGAGAATAGGGGAGTGAAGCAGCAAATAATTGATTGGGTCGAATTTGTAAATTTTGATGATCATTAATTACATAGTCTGCTAAATATTCTTTTTCGTCGTTCCAAAAAACATCGGTAAATGACTTTTCAATTTTTTCCTTTAAAGATTCAAGTTTCGTAATCAATTTTTTATCAGTAATTGATTTTTTAAATTCCAAGATAAAACACAAAGCATTATACCATAGAGCATTTAATTCTACTAAATAACCTGACCTATTTAATACCGTTTTGTCAGCTATTGTGGCATTCATCCATGAATTTGAATGATTTGATTCATAAACATAAATTAGTCCGTTTTCATGAACTGAAAATTGGTTTTTTTCATCTAAGTAGCCTGTAATAATTTTCTGAATATTTTTCCCGTAATTTTTCCAAATATTTTCTTTCTGATCAAATTTTTTAAGTTGCTGCAAGCTCCAGATTAACCATAAGGAGTTGTCTGCAGGGGAATGTGAATTTACATCGGTAATAATATCAGGTAATTTCCAAGCCGATAAATAGTTTGAAATGCTCTTAATTACTTCTTTAAATTGTTTGGTATCTCCTTCAAGTGCTGTTAAGCCGGGAATTGCAATTAATGCATCTCTTGTTCTAATTGGTAACCACGGATATCCAGCAATAATATGCGTTTCTTTGTTGTTTTGAATAAAAAATTGAGCAACAGCATTAGACAAACAATTGTTAAAATTTTCGCGAGGCATTCTTTTCACTATTTCACGAGTAAATCGTTGTTTTAACCCAGTGGGTGAGATCTCAGACAATCCGGCACTAAAAATAATGCTTTCACCTTTTTTTATGGCTAATTCAAAATATCCTGGAACAAATAAATCTTCTTTGAACTCATATCCTCGCTCATGGTCTTCAGTATATTCAATGTCATAATACCAATCGGGTGCCGGAACAAATTCAGGTTTTTTCGAAAATTGCATAAATAAATCAGGATATCCGTGGTATAGGTTAGATGCTATACCATTTTTTACTTCTTTATATTTAGTGTTAATATCCATGTTTGCTTTGCTCAATGCATGTATGTTCCTAAATGCTAAAAATGCCTTGAACCGTATTTTTGTAGGACTTGTTGCTTCTTCCAGAGTGTATTTGATTAATATGCGAGCTTCGTTTTCAATAAAAACTTTTTCCTTTGAAATAACAACTCCTCCCACACGATATTGGAGCTTGGGGATTGGGCTTCCTGAAAAATCACGAATGTACTTATGTCCTTTGGGTTCGTAGTGATCGCCTTTATATTTGTGTAAAGCTAAATTGAACTCTTTATCATGCTGAATAATTGTCTCGTCAAGAGATGATAGTAACACGTGTCTACCTCCGTCTAAATCAGGCAAAGGACAAATCAAAAGACCATGATATTTACGTGTATTACAATCGATTATTGTTGTGCAGGAAAATGAACCTGCACGATTCGTCCTTAATACTTCTCTTTTTAACGAGTATTCAAGATTTATTAGTTTTGTCTTATCAAATTTTAAATAGGTCATAGCTCATAGGTTTAGTAATTCGATGTTAAAGGTACGTAAATTTGTTTAAATATGTTATAAAACACCAGCAACTTTATTAATAATTGTAAACGTCAAAATTATTGGTTAATAAAGGACAAACAAGTTTGTATAAAGTTAATTAATTGAAAATTCTTTTACTAAAAAAAAACACTAAGTATTCAATTATTATTTTCATTAGATGTTATATAATAACTATAGCCTATGAAAAGTAAAAATCCATATTTTTATTACTATATTGGGTTTTAAAAAATAAAAATAATTAAAACCGATAATATTATGAGTGTATTACAAGGACTAGAACCGAAAGAGGTTTGGGAGTATTTTAATGAAATTTGTCAAGTACCACGACCTTCAAAAAAAGAAGAGAAGATAATTGCTTACTTGATGGATTTCGGAAAAAAACATAAGCTGGAAACAAAAACCGATGCTGCAGGAAATGTATTGATAAAAAAGCCAGCTACAAAAGGCTTTGAAAATAAAAAGGCTGTTGTATTGCAAAGTCATATGGATATGGTTTGTGAAAAAAATGGCGACACCAAACACGATTTTATGAAAGACCCAATTGAACCTGTGGTTGAAGGAGATTGGGTATCGGCTAAAGGAACTACACTTGGTGCTGATGACGGCATTGGAATGGCTGCTCAATTGGCTTTGCTTGTGGCTGATAAAATAGAACATCCGGCAATAGAATGTTTATTTACGGTTGACGAAGAAACTGGACTAACAGGAGCTTTTGCTTTAGAACCAGATTTTGTGGGTGGAAGAATATTGCTTAACCTTGACTCTGAAGATGAAGGTGAATTATTTATTGGATGCGCTGGTGGAATAGATACACTGGTTACATTTAATTATAAGACAAGACCCGTTCCTTCAAAGTCAAAAGCATTTAAAATTGAAGTTAAAGGCTTACGTGGCGGACACTCTGGTGATGAAATTCATAAAGGACATGGTAATTCAAACAAAATAATGAATCGCTTTTTATGGAATGCGACCAATAAATTCAATATTCGCCTGAATAAATTTGAAGGTGGAAACTTGCGTAATGCAATACCTCGTGAAGCTTATGCAGTTATTACAGTAAAAGATAAGTATGTAATTCCATTTGAAAAGTATTTTTCTGATTATTGTAAGTTGATATTCAAAGAATTTACGAGTACAGAATCTAAATTGACCTTTAATTTAAATAAGGTTGAGCTTCCAAAATATATTATGAAAATGAAAGATCAGGAAGCCTTGTTAAATTCAATTTACGCCTGTCCAAATGGTGTGATTGCTATGAGTCAAAGTCTTCCTGGATTAGTGGAAACTTCAACAAATTTAGCTTCGGTTAAATTTAATGAAGGAAACTTGATTGAAGTAGTAACCAGCCAGCGTAGTTCAGTTGATTCGGCGATAATGGACATTGCTGATATGATTGCAAGCACATTTATTATGGCTGGAGCTAGAATTCAGCATACCGATGGTTATCCGGGTTGGAATCCAAATACAAATTCTGAAATATTAAAAGTTACTGAAGATAGTTACGAACGATTATTTGGAAAAAAACCTATTGTAAGAGCTATACATGCAGGATTGGAATGTGGTTTATTTCTTGAAAAATATCCTGATATGGATATGATTTCATTTGGACCAACCTTGCGTAATGTTCATTCACCCGATGAGAAAATTCAAATTAGTACTGTTGATAAATTCTGGAAGCATTTAATTGATGTGCTTAAGAATATACCAAATAATTAATAGTTGATATAAATTTATAGAATCCTGTTGTATTTTTACAGCAGGATTTTTTTTTATAGTTATGTGGGAGACCTTTATATCATATTTTACAATTAATCCGGAAACGGGAATGGTTGATTTAACCTGGCCTGTTGTAATAGCTCTTATTGCAGCTGGTTTTATGGTTGGAATAATAAATACCATTGCAGGATCGGGAACTGCAATAACCTATTCGCTTTTTATGATGCTCGGTTTGCCTGCTAGTGTAGCCAATGGAACTATTCGCTTTGGTGTGATAATGCAAACATTTGCAGCATCGGCCACCTTTTATAAAGGGGGCAAGCTCTCAGTAAAAAAAGGCTTTATTTTGAGTATTCCAGTAATTCTAGGAACGGTGTTGGGAGCGTTAATAGCATCGAATATTAATCAGGAAGTTTTTGAAAAAGTATTGGGAGTGGTCATGCTATTTATGTTGGTTTTTATTTTTTACGATCCAAAAAAATGGTTGCAAGAACAGTTAGAAAAAACATTAAATAGGGTTAGCTGGCAACAGTATTTGTTGTTTTTTGCAGTTGGTTTGTATGGTGGTTTTATTCATATTGGTGTGGGAATTTTTCTGTTAGCGGTATTGGTTTTAAATGCCGGTTACGATTTGGTAAAGGCAAATGCCTTAAAAGTATTTATTGTTTTTTTATACAGTCCTTTTGCCTTAGCAGTATTTATGCTTAATAATCAAGTAGATTATAAATTGGGTTTAATTTCGGCCATAGGAAATGTGTTTGGAGGCATTGTTGCTTCGCGGATGGCTTTAAATAAAGGAGCAGGTTTTGTTCGGTGGTTTTTGGTGATTGTAATTATTCTTTTTTCAATAAAGCTTTTTTTGTTTTAATTGACATAGATCAATAGGTAAATTGATTGAACACATTGTTTTCAAAGGGCAGTGGTTTTTTTTATCAAGGTTTATATCAATATGTAGTTTGAATGCCTTTCGATTTCAAAAGTTATCTTTAAAATTCTTAAATTTAGTAATTGAAAACTTAAAATTCTTAATATGAAAAAACAATATTTACTCTTTATAGCTTTAATATTTGGTGTGTGTTTTTGTTCATGTACCTACGATGAATTTGTTCCTGAGGAGTTGCCCCCCGTTGATACCACGAAAGTATATAGTTTTGCTGCAGATATTCAACCTATTTTTACTGATAACTGTACAGGATGTCATAGCGGTTCAATTGCATTCAGTTTAAAGGAGGGAGATTCCTATGGAAATATTGTTCCTGATTTAGTTAATTTGAATAATCCAGAGGAAAGTGATATTTATAGTTTTCCTCAAGCAGGTACAGAGCATTCAAGTACAAATAACTATGAGCCTGCTCAAGCTCAAACTGTTTTACAGTGGATTAAACAAGGCGCAAAAAATAACTAATTATAAAACTTTATAAGATGAAAAAATATTTACTTTTAGTTGTAGTACTTGTGTTTACTTTAGCAGGTTTTGCTCAAGAAGAAGAAAAAAAAGAAGACAAACCCGTACGTACACCCTTTACCAGTGGTTACTTATTAGATAATCAAACCACATTTATTAGTTACCCAAAGACCTTTGGATTTTACATACAACATAAATTTGGAACCATTGAAAATGGAACAGAAGATATGTTTGGTATTTACAGCTCAGCAAATGTTCGTTTGGCCTTAGATTACGTGGTAATTAAAAACTTGCAAGTAGGTTATGGTTTAACCAAGACAGGAATGACTCATGATTTTAATGTAAAATATACCATTTTAGAACAAACAAGGAAGAATACCATACCTGTTGCAGTTGCTGTATATGGTAATATGGGTATAATGCAAGGTAAAAAAGAAACTTTTGGAGCGGATTATGATTTTACCGATAGGATGAGCTATTTTGGCCAAGTTATTATAAGTAGGAAGTTTACCGACAGAATTTCACTTCAAACAGGTGCTAGTTTTTCACACTTTAATCAAGTTGATACGGCAAACATGAGTTTTGATAGAGTTGGATTACATGTTAACGGTAGGGTAAAAGTAACAGAACAAGGTTCTATTCAGTTTAATGTTGACTATCCTTTGAAAGTATTAGTATTAAGGAGTCAAGAGGATAAAGATGTATTTCCAAACCTTTCATTAGGTTACGAAATTGCAACTATTTCGCATCAATTCCAGATATTTTTGGGTTATAGTAACGAGATACTACCCCAACATTATATGATTAATCCGGCTGAAGAATTTGATTTTAGTAAATTTAGAGTAGGATTTGTTATTACAAGAATGCATAATTTCTAGATAAAATTATTATTATTTTTCATATATGAACGATCCCAAATCGGGATCGTTTTTTGTAATTTAGTTTTGAAATACACCAACTATAGTAATAATAAATTTAAATACAAGCAGTTATGATGAAGTATTGTAAGCCTTTACTTTTAGTATTGTACTGTTTCCTTAGTGTAATTTTTAATAATTTATATGCACAAAATGAACCTGTTCCTTTAAGTGAGGACAATCTGAAATGTGCATCGTGTCATGGAAGCAAGTATTATTCATTCACAAATCCATTGACAGAGGAAACAAATAGAAAAAGAATGAACCCATTTTTTATTATAGATACAGCAAGGTATGTATCAGGTGTTCATCGTTCATTTAGTTGTAGCGATTGTCATTCATACGATTACAACTCGTATCCACATCCATCGGAGCTTAAATTGGAGCCAAAGTTTTCATGTATAGATTGTCATGGTGGTGACGAAACCTTTGCTAAATATCAGTTTGATAAAATTGAAGAGGATGTAAATAATAGTGCTCACCGCAATGCTTTTGGAACTCAGTTTAAATGTGAAATGTGTCACGATTTGCATACGTACAGACCCGTTGCACGCGACGAGCATAGCAAAATTAAACATATTGTGGTTCAGGATAATCAAATGTGTTTAAACTGTCACAACGATTTATCAAAATACCAGGTATTAACTGACCATAATAAACCTGAATTGTTAACTACACATAGTTGGTTGCCAAATCAAGAGTTGCATTTTTTAAATGTTCGTTGTATTGAATGTCATACCCCAACGGATGATACCATTATGGTTTCTCACAGAATTCTGCCAAAAGATCAAGCTGTTCATTTATGTAGCGATTGCCATTCAACCAACAGTATTTTACGCGATAAATTGTACAAATATGCAGCACAACAATCCCGATCAGATAATGGGTATTATAATTCGGTGATATTAAATGAGGCTTATGTGATTGGAGCAAACCGGAATAAATATTTGAACATTATAAGTTTATTGTTTTTTGGGGCAGCTCTTTTGGGAATCTCCATACATATTATTTTTAGAATTATTAAAAAGAAGTAAACATGGAAAATCATAAATTATATTTATATCCCATATGGCTAAGGATTTGGCACGGAATTAATGCGTTGTGTATTATTCTTTTAATTATCACAGGTTTAAGTATGCAGTATGGTAATATTGATTACCCGCTTATTTCATTTAAGACCTCGGTAATGATTCATAACTTTTGTGGGATTGTTGCCTCTATTGGTTTTGTTATTTTTTTAGTCGGAAATTTTATTTCTGATAATGGCATTCATTATCGATTTAAAATCAGAGGTTTGTATAAACGACTATTTACCCAATTAATGTATTATGTATTTGGTTATTTTAAAGGAGAACCAAAACCATTTCCAATTACAAAGGAAAATAAATTTAATCCTTTGCAAAGAATTTCTTATGCAGTAGCCATGTATGTTTTGGTGCCTTTAGTTGTTATTACTGGTTTGGGTCTTTTATACCCAGAGCTTATTTTTGAAAGGTTTTTAGGAATGAGTGGTGTGCAAATAACAGCTGTAATGCATTCTATTGGAGGTTTTTTTGTTAGCTTCTTTCTAATGATCCATTTATATGTTGCTTCCATCGGAAAAAATCCTTTGAAAAATTATAAAAGCATTTTAACGGGATATCACGAATCGTAATAAGTATTTATAGAGCTTAATAGATAAGTTCATATGTACAGAGGCAGCAATTATAAGAGCTTATTATGTGTACAAATGCTGTCAGGAGCTACGCCCGCTGACATATTTGATCTGACAAGATCCGAAGGTTTTGCCTGCGTCTCTCTCTCTCGAAATGATATTAAGTAGTTGCTGCTGACTTCTAAGTATTTATATTATAAAAATATAAAGGCCGGCTTTATGTCGGCTTTTTTAATGTCAAACAAATTGAGAAAAAGTAATTTGTAAGCTAGATGAAATGGATAATGAGTGTTACAAGGGATCTTTTTTAAAAGAGGCTCCACGCAAAAAGCGCAAAGAAACCTGTCACCATGTTAGAACAGATGGAGAAAATAAGTACCCATAAACGAAGAAACTTGCGGGACTGCTCGGAGTAATATTTTGTTGCGTGTGTATCAAAGGTAGCATGTGAACTTGGGATACCCAAACAATGCCACCGACCGTGAGCAGTTTGAGGGAGTCTGATGTATCCATACTAGTGACTGATGTAACAATTTAAGTATTCAATAAATGTACATATGCCAGCTTATTTCTAGATAAAATAGGTTTTGTTTAAAGTTGTATTGAAAAGCCAAATTCTTTAACATCGTATTACAATCTTAATCTTTTAAAAGCTTTTTATAACAAAAGCAATCAATTACTGGACTTTCTCTTTAAAAATTCGTAAATTTATATAAGTCAATCCATTCGTAATATTTACTTTTAAATAGGAGGTAAAGATGAACCAGTCAAAACCATTTATAATTACAATTAGTCGCCAGATTGGAAGCGGGGGAGCCTATGTTGGAAATCTATTGGCAAAAAAACTGAATATCTATTATGCCGATCGTGAAATTCTTAGCAAAGCAGCGCAAGAACTTTCTGTATTAGAAACGGATATAGAGCATCAGGAAGAAAAAATACAATCATTTTGGGAATCATACTTCCAAATTGGTATGTATGGTACAGACATGTATTTAAATCCCACATTAATTAAGCCAACAACATATGAATTATTTATCACCGAGTCGAAAATTATTCGACATATTGCCAGCAAGCAATCGGCTGTAATTATTGGTCGCTGTGGCTTTAATATTCTTCAAAAGCATTCGCCTCGTGTAAGTGTATTTTTACACGCCGATGTTGCTTTCAGAAGCAAACGTATTCAAGAGTTGCACAAGGTATCAGAAAAAGAGGCTTTGGCAATGATTGCAAAGGTAGATAAAGAAAGAACCCAATTTATTGAGGAATATTGGATAATCCGGAGCAAACCCTGCCACTCATTCCGATGATATGCTGCCACTGATTCCGGTCAAAGGCTGCC
>JAEINW010000170.1 GCA_016342715.1 Salinivirgaceae bacterium
TTTTCTTTGTAGGTTCTATTTCTTGGGGCGATGCCCCAAGCTAAACTATGCAAGGCTTTCAGCCTAGTTTTTTTTATTAAAATCTATTTAGGTATTTTTAAGGATAACCATATTAATAATACAAAGCCTTATATTGCATAAAGAGTAAATGAAATAAACCAAAAAAAAGATTGCAATTCGTTGAAGTGGATGGCTTTTATATATTTCGATGAATTAATGGAGTCCAGCATAAAAAGTATTCGAATTAGTATTTTCAACATTTTTCATCCTAGCCTAAAGCCTGCATGGTCGGTAGACAGGGGAAAACTTTGAAAAACAGATTCCCTTTTTGGTTGGGCTAATGCTGATTTTTAACTTTTCTCCATTTCGTCCTTTTTTATACTGGACTTTTTTTATTGAGAGAAAATTTGGTTGGTCGGGAGAAAAATCTTGTTTTTATCGTTCTCGCTAAAACAAGTAAAACGAAAGAATGGGAATGGATATTTGATACACATATGAAATACAGAAAAAAATATAATACAATATTTAAGACAAAAGCCATTAGTTTTTAATTCAAATTCTTATTTTTATAAAAAATCTAATTTTTAAAAAATGACTATCCGTGTTGTTGTTATTTGTTTTTTAGTAGCATTTGTTTTTCCGGGGCTGTGTCAGGAAATAGGGTCGGCTGATTCTACATTAATAGTTGCTGAAAATCAAGAAGCAGAATTGGCTTTTAATGAAGGGAACACTTTTTTAGCAAAAGGGAACATGAATGAAGCAATTAATTCATATTCAAAAGCTATAAACTTTAAACCTGATTTTTCAAAGGCTTTAATTAACAGAGCTGTGGCCTATACTGAAATTAAAGAGTATAATAAAGCTTATGCTGATTACGATTTTGTTTATAACTTAAATAAAAATCTGGGTGCATTATATGGGCGAGGTATTTCGAATTATTATTTAAATAAGCTGGAGCAAGCGCAAATAGATTTAGAATTAGCTAAAAATTCGGGATTTACTGATCCCGGAGTATTTTATTTCCTGGGTGTAGTAAACTTTGAATTGGAAAATTATAGTGATGCTATTGAATTTTATACATTATGCATCAATAATAAAGCAGATTATGTGAATGCATATAACGATAGAGCAAGCGCAAAACGTATGGTTGGTGATTTTGAAGGTGCTATTGACGATTATACAAAAGCTATTAAATTGAATCCAAACATTGATTTTTTATATAATAATTTGGCTAGTGTTTATTGGAAAAGTGGAAAGCTTGATCAAGCCATTTTAAATTATAGTTTGGCTATTAGAATTAACACAAATTATTATATGGCTTTTAATAATTTAGCAAGTGTTAAAACAGAAAAAGGTGATTTTGAAGGAGCAATCTTAGATTGTAACCAGGCCATTAAAATAAAACCGGAATATGCATATGCTTACAATAATAGAGGAAATGCAAAAGTAAAATTAGAGCAATTTGATGTTGCTTTAGCCGATTTTAATAAAAGTATTGAATTAAAAAATGATTTTGCTGCTGCATATTTAAACCGAGGTATTTGTAAGGAATTAACAAGAGATTTTGAAGGTGCGGTTGCTGATTGGCAGAAAGCTTATGATTTAGGAATTAAAAAAGCTCTTAATTACATCCAATTTTATGACTAATTATTTAAAAGTAAAATACATTCTAATTATTATGTTTGTTTTTGCAAACATATGTAATTCTGCTGCTCAGGATGTTCCCTTTGAAAAGCAATATTTCAAAAACAGAGTAGATGATTACAGAAAAGCAGTTAACAATATATATGATGGTGATTATCAGTTTGAAAAGGAAAATTATGAACTTGCCTTAGAATTATACTTGCATGCCTATAATTTGAATACTAACAGTTCTGAATTAAATTACAAAATTGGATTGTGCCATTTATATTCATTATCTCGCTATAAGTGTTTGCAATATTTCACAAAAGCATTTGAATTAAATCGCGATGTGGATATGGATATTCATTTTATGATGGGGCGAGGTTTTCAGCTAAATAATAATTTTAAATTGGCACATAATGAATACGTAGCGCATCTTAATGCCAAAGAAAAAGAAATAGATCAGGAAGAGATAAAAATAGTTAAAAGGTATATGAAAGAATGTGAAAACGGAATGCGGATTTCACAAAAATATGCACGTGCATTCGTTGATAATTTAGGCAGTGACATCAACTCAAAATATTTAGATCATAGTCCATTAATTTCGGCTGATGAATCACTCTTAATTTTTACATCGACACGCGAAAATGGTAAAAAAATAGGATTAGACAATCAATACGATGAAGATATATATTTAACCACAAGAGTAAATAAAAAATGGGAAAAACCATTTTCAATAGGTGAACCCGTAAATACGCAATTTAATGATGCTACGGTTGGTTTATCTCCCGATGGACAAAAACTTATTATATATAATGGAAATAGGGGGAATGGCGATTTGCAAACTTGTTGGTTAAGTGGTGATGCATGGAATTATCCAAAAAATTTGCCCAATCAAATAAATTCTGATTATAGAGAAACAGCCGCATGTTTTTCTCCCGATGGAAATGTTTTATATTTTATTAGTGACCGAGACGGTGGATACGGTGGATCAGATATATGGTATAGTAGAAAAGATAAAAAAGAGCGGTGGGGTGAAGTGAAAAATCTGGGTGGTGAGATTAATAGTGAATATAATGAAGAAACGGTTTTTATGCATCCCGATGGAAGAACCTTATATTTTAGTTCAGAAGGACATGAATCCACAGGAGGCTATGATATTTTTGTAAGTACCTTAGATGATAATGGAAATTGGTCCAAACCAAAAAACATGGGTTATCCGGTAAATTCTCCTGATGACGACCTTTGCTTTGTAATTTCAGCAAATGGACGACATGGCTATTGTAGTAGTGTTCGACCTGATAGTTATGGGGGCTTTGATATTTATCGAATGACATTTTTAGGACCTGAAAAACCATTGGTTTTTAGTAACGAGGATAATTTAATTGCCGTTCGTTCGCATCCGGTGAGTGAAATGGCCATTGAAGAATCGGTAGAGATAAAAACCATTCGCTTAACCATTGTTAAAGGTTTTGTTAAAGATGCCATTACAAATGAGCCGGTGGCAGCACAAATTGATATTGTTGATAACGAAAAGAATGAAGTTATTTTCACCTCAAATACCAACTCTTCTTCTGGGAAATTCTTGGTTTCGCTTCCGTCGGGTAAAAACTATGGCTTAATTGTTAAAGCCGATGAATATTTATTTCATTCAGAGAATTTTAACATTCCTGGAGCAACAGAGTATCAGGAGATATCAAAGGATATATTGCTTAATAATTTAAAAAAGGATGTGAAAATTGTACTGCGGAATGTTTTCTTTGAAACAGCAAGTGCAAAACTTCGTCCGGCATCATATGCTGAACTTGGCAGACTAAGTAAATTATTAGAAGAAAATCCTGATTTAAAAATTGAAATTTCAGGACATACCGATAATCAAGGAAGTCATTCTTCAAATCAGAAATTAAGCGAAGCTAGAGCTAAATCTGTGGTCGATTTTTTAATTGCCTTGGGAATTTCAGCCGATCGTTTAGAATATAAAGGTTATGCCTTTGATCAACCAGTTGCCGATAACTCTACCCAAGAAGGTAGAGCACTTAATAGGCGTGTTGAGTTTAAAGTATTAAGTAATTAATTCATTTGTTAAGCATTCAATCTTAATAATTCGATAGTTTTTTCTGAAAAATCTGTTTTCAAATAGGATATTTATCATAAATATTCCTTTCATTAATTATTACATTTGCTAACAATTAATTTAATAATTACAAATAATTTATAATAGAATATTATCTTCTATATTTTAAAATTTTATAGCTATGAAGAAAACAGCATTTACCGATTATCATATTGATTTAGGTGCAAAAATGGCCGAGTTTTGCGGTTTTAATATGCCTATTGAGTACTCAGGAATAAAAGATGAACATATAACTGTTCGTGAAAAATTAGGGGTATTTGACGTTTCGCATATGGGTGAATTTTGGGTAAAAGGTTCAAAGGCATTTGATTTGGTTCAAAAAGTTACCTCCAATAATGTGGCCGATTTGCATGACGGAAAAGTGCAATACAGCTGTTTCCCTAATGGTAAAGGCGGAATTGTTGACGATTTATTAGTATATAAAGTTAACGATGAAACGTATTTATTAGTTGTTAATGCAGCAAATATCGATAAAGACTGGGCTTGGTGTGAAAAACAAGCCAAAGAAATGGGGCTTGAAATAGGAAAAGAAATATATAATTCTTCGAATGAAATTTGTCAATTGGCTGTTCAAGGACCTTTAGCTTTAAAAGCAATGCAAAAACTTACAACGGCTAATGTTGTAGATATGGAATATTATACTTTTCAAAAATGTGACTTTGCGGGTATAAAAGATGTAATTTTTTCAACTACTGGTTATACAGGTTCTGGCGGTTGTGAAATTTATGTTTCGAACGAAGATGGTCCAAAACTTTGGAAAGCAGTTTTTGAAGCTGGTGAAGAGTTTGGCATTAAACCAATTGGTTTAGGAGCCAGAGATACCTTACGTTTAGAGTCAGGTTTTTGCTTGTATGGAAACGATATTAATGATGAAACATCAGCCATTCAAGCCGGATTAGGTTGGATTACCAAATTTGTTGACGGTAACGATTTTGTGGATCGTGCCATTTGGGAAAAGCAAAAGGAAGAAGGTATTTCGCCTCGATTAAAAGGATTTATAATGGAAGAGCGTGGCATTCCTCGCCAGCATTATAAAGTGGTTGATGCCGATGGAAATGAAATAGGTGAAGTAACCTCTGGAACCATGTCGCCAATTTTAAACAAAGGAATAGGAATGGCTTATTTAAATAAAGGATTTTGGAAAGTTGGAACTGAAATTTTCATACAGATTCGTAATAAAAATATAAAGGCTTTGGTTGCAAAAGCACCCTTTCACGAACAGTAGAATATATATATAAATCATACTATTTTTAAAGCCACTTGACAATTATTAAGTGGCTTTTTTTGTTTCAAAAAATTTCAATTTTGTAGTCACTTTATTGTGAAAAGCCAGCTAGCAATACAAGGAAGATTTTTTGCAGAATGTAAGTAGTTAGTATTAGAAAAGTAGTATAGTTTTCTTTTGGTGTAATAATTTGAGGCAATAATATATAAAAAATGTTATTATTTCAATGAATTTAAGCGCTTAAAGTAATTGTTGCTATTGGTTGGGGAATTTGTTTTTTGCCTTAGTGTAGGATAACACTTTAAGGGTAGGTCTGCTGACTATTTTATTACAATGGTACCTTATTAAAATAAAAAAAGGGATCCGAAGATCCCTTTAATCTATATTATAATAAGTGTAGAACTTATTGTTTGTAAACTTTGAAAGTAGCTTTATTATCTGCTGAAACAATTTCAACAAAATATAATCCATTTTCTGTATCACTTAAATCAATAGCAACTTTGTTACCACTAATTTGAGTTGTCATAATTATTTTTCCAGTAACATCATAAATATTAGCTATAGTATTGTTAGTGAAATCACCGTCAATAAAGAAACTATTATTTGTTGGGTTAGGATGAATACTTACGTTAGCAAAAGGATTACTGTTAATGCTTGTTATGTCAACAGTAAAGTCGATAGTAGAAATTTCAGAAACACCTGAAGCATATACAGACTGAACACCAGCTGTATAATCAGCATTAGCTAATTCAGTAAAGTTATATTCCATATCAGTAACACCTGTTGCAACAGCAGTAGTCATATCATTAAGGAATACGTTGTAACTAAGAACAGCTTTAGATTTTGTAGCAGGAGTTCCTACATAGAAATCATCAAGACAGAAGTAGAATTGATCTACTGAAGTAATGTGAAGAGCAACGTGAATTGCTTGTCCAGCATAAGCAGATACATCATAAGAATATGCCGCCCAAGCATCAGAACCAGATGGGCAAGTTACTGTCGCAGTAAGAGCTGTAAAGTCAGCTATTTCAGTTCCTGTTGTAGAAACAAATATTTGGAAGATTTCAGCAGAATAGTCCGCATGTCCTCCTCTAGCCATGAATGAAACAACATCGCCAGCAGCAACAGCTACTTTCGGAGCAATAACCCAATCGTTACAAGGAGAAGCATCTGCTGGGTTAAATACTGCTAAGTATTTGTCTCCAGAATAAGCTAAACTAGTTGTCATAACAGGATCGGTTTGCGTTGGGTTGAAAATAATTCCAGCCATTGCTGCACCTGAGTTAGGGAATGTAATTCCTGAGAATCCATAAGTAGCTTTTCCATCAACGTCATGAAGTGTCCATGGGTCAAAAGCAATTACGAAATCATCATATCCTTCAAAATCATCAGAGAAACTTGTAGGATCAGTTACATTACCCCAAGAGAATAATGCTTCTCGGTTCACCGAATCAACTTCAACTAATAAACCTGTAGGGTTCATAATAATTTCTACTAAAGTAATTGTACCAAGGTCTACATCAGCATCAACAACAACAGCAGAACCAGTATAAGTAGTATGGTCAGCAGCAGAAATAGAAACTGGGTAAGTTCCAGCTACAAATTCAGTAACAGTAAATGTTCCATCAGCAGCAGTTGTAGTTTCAGCTTCACCAACTATTACAGTTGCACCTTCAACAGCAACGTCACCTGCATTACTAAATACAGTACCAGTTACGGTAAATTTAGGTATTAATGGAAGAACAACAGACTCAGTAATATCAGCACCATCAACAGTTACGCTACCAGTAACTTCTTCGTATCCTTCTAAGTTTACTGTATAAGCATAAGTTCCGTCTAATGCAATTGCAGTAGCGTTTCCACTAGCATCAGTCATCATCATTTTACCAGCAACTTGAACAATAGCATTTTCTAAAGCACTTGTTCCATCTGTTACAGTAAATGTGATATCAAAAGTAGGATCGTTATTATAATCCATTATAATGTTAGGTAAGTAGTTATAAAATACAATACCTTTTCCACCTTTTTTAACTGCTTTGTCAGCTAAACTTGATCCTTTAGCAGTTACTGCAGGTAAATCATAAGGATCATACTCATCTGAATCATTAAAGGCAGCATAAGTACGAACTTTTGAAGTATCTGTATCACATAAGAATTTGTTCCCTGAATAATAATCATCAGTCATTGGATGTTGCATTAATACAACAAAGTTTCCACCAGCATAAACATAAGGATTGTCTAAAGTAAACATAATTTTTCCTGCAGTTTCGCTTGTAGGGAAAATGCCATCATATACTAATGCAAGCATGCCTGCATTAATAGGACCCGCACTTAAATCAGCATTTGCAGTTTCTCCAACCCAAATCTTAACAGGCATATCTGCTGGTAAGTTTGGAGTAGTAGCAGGAACAAAGTCGTAACTAAGTGTAGTAATGTTTGAGTTATCACCCATTTCTTCAGCAGTATAAATAGTTTCAATTACACTGTTTTGGTAGTAGAAATTTAATGGTAAATACTGAGGATTAGTACCAGCTCCAATAATAATTGCATCTTTAACTTCAACTTCGCTAGAAGTTAACATGTCATTTGTAGGATTTTCATCATTTGCAATGTCAACATCTACATCAACAGTATATATACCTGCAACTGCTGGTGTCCATGAAAAATCAAAGCTAGCAGTTCCTAATGCAGGAATAGCAACAGTAGAAGAAACCTGTTCAGTAACTCCGTCAGAAGTTTCAAAGTTTACCGAAAGAGCATCAGTAACCTCGAAAATAGTGTTGTTCTTAATAGTAGCAGTTACAGGAATAACCGTATTTAAAGCAACAACTTCTGGAATCTCAATCTTTATAACGGCAAGATCAACTAATACACTAGCGTCAAAAATACTTACGTTATCTAGGTCGATGTAGTAATCACCACTTGTACGAGTTTGGATAAATTTAACAACTACATTTTGTCCATCATAAGCAGCTAAATCAACTACTACAGAAGCAAAATCTAATGTTACAACATGATTGTTTGTATCAATAGTTTGAACAAGTTCAAATTCTCCACCTGTAGAAACAAATACTTCTAATTTGTCTGTAGCAGAAGGAATAAATGGAGTAGGATTAGTTGCATAAGCAGTGTAGTTTACCCAACGGTAATCAAAAGTTAATACAGTAGCAGCAGCACAAGGACCTACATTTGGTAATGTAGCGTTTCCTTCAGGAGCTGAGCTCCATACGTTTTTGTACAATCCATTAGATTCGTTTCCATGAGTTGCAGAAACTGACATGTTACCTTCCCAAAAATCAGGTAAAGCAGTTAAACCTTCAAAATCTTCAGCAAAAGGAAGTGGAGATGGAGCTAAGAAGTTATAAGTAGCTTCAGTACCTGCGCCAGCAGCTGTAGTAGCAACAATAGAATAAGTATAAGCAGCAACAGCAGGAGCAACATCAGTATAAGTTGCTTCAGTAACAGTTACTTCAGTAAATTCTACGCCACCAGTACGGTTAATTACATATCCTGTAATGTCTCCAAGGTATCCATCGTTAGCACCAGCAGTTGGAGCAGTCCATGTAATAACATAGTCAGCACCTACAACTTCAAGGCTAATGTCAGTAACAGCTGCAGGAATGTCTTCTCCAACATAAGCAGAAGCACTAGAAGCAGGTCCGTCGCCACTTGCGTTAGTAGCAAATACAGAAACTTGAGTTACACCGTGATCCGCAGCAACTAATCCTGTTAAAGTATTAACAGCACCAATTCCAAGGTCAATGGTTAATCCAGTTTGCACTACACCATTTACTGTTACAGTTAAGGCAGTAATTTCAGTTAAAGCAGCTCCAGCAAAAGTTAAGCTAGGGTTTGTCCAGCTTACATCAAACGTTAAAGCTCCTATGTCTGCAGGAGTCATAGTTAAGGCACTAACAGCAGCAGGAGCATCGTCTTCTACTAAAATAGTAGTGATACACATTGACATACCAGCATTGGTAACTTCATCACTTTGTTTACTTCTTGTCCAAGCGCCATCAGCGAAACCATACGCTAAGTCATCAGAAAGATTATCAGTACCAGCATACCACATAAACCAACATGTTGCATCAGCATTGGTGAAGCTAATGTAGTAATCGGCTGGTAAACCTGTAACAGCAGCACTTGGTGTCCAGTCCCAATAATAAATAGGGTAAGATGATGCAAACATATCACCAGTTGCAGTTCTAGTTAAAGTAGCAGTAGTAGAAAAATCAGTTAGTTCTGCTCCAATAACTCCAGCCACATCTGCATAAAATTTTATGTCAAATGTCATTGGGTCAGTGTCACAAACTACAAAAGAAGTTCCGTTATGAAAGGCGTTAAGACCAAAAAAACGAACAGAAGCTATCGTTTCTACCGAAGCGTGTTGAGCTATTGCATAACCAGCATCAGAGTTTGAGACACTAGCTAGATCAGCAGCGGTAGATGCTTGTGAAAATACTACATCGTCGCCCGCTGGGCAATCAATACTTTTGGCATACGATGCCTTATCACTGTTGACCATTTTAGAAAGGTCAGTTTTTTGTGCAAATATTGTTCCTGATATCAGAAACGCAACTGCGAATAATAATTTTCTTTTCATAATAAAATAATTAGATTATTTGTTGTTGGTTGTATGGTGTTATTATAATAACCTTTTCCATCGGCCAGTAGGGTATAGCCGTCTATTGTTTCTATCCAATTAACCTTTTCATCACCCGTTACTATTAAGGTAATGCTAGTTCCATCTGACATAGTATATAGGCGAGGTGTTAGGTGGGCAGGCACTACAAATGCAATATTTACCGTGAAAAATAGGCTTATAATTATACCTTTAAGTAAAAGCGTTATTAGGTACTTTTCCATAATAGATTTAGTTTTGTAGTTTTATTTTAATTCACATAGATTTTGCATTAGCAAGTATTAATTAATTTGGTGTTGTAAGATAATTATTTAAGTTAAATATTCAAAAAAAAAGTGATACTCAATGTTGTTTACTGTATGTCAGTGCTTTATGTCTTTCTTGAAAATTGAGGTTTATTTCAAATTGCAAAAAAACGCCTATAATAATTAGGAATCAAACCCAGTTTGATCCGGGAAACCCTCGATGTTTGTCCTGGTGTTGAGCCAAACCGCTGCTAATTTGAAAATAAAAACCCTTGTGTGTAATTTCAATTAGTTTTCTCTAACCCAATTAGATTCTTAGTCTGTGTATTTCTACCGTTTTTGATTGATTGAAATGTATTTTTTCCAAAGTTTGTCATTTTTCACTTGTATTTTATCAGTGATTAGAGTGCTAAAATTGATTAAAATCTGTTATTTATCCATAATATTCCCAGCTCACTAAACAGTAAGAACCACAACTACACTATTTTGAATATTAGAATGCTACAGGTGTTAACTCAGGTTGTCTTTGTGGCTTAGGAATTTCCTCAAACCTCACCATAATGCCAGACTTGCATATTTTGCAAAGATTTGGATCAATACCCAAAGTAGTCATCATTACTTCTCTCACGATATACTTGATACTTGATCTTTTCACCCGGATCGCTTGCATTTAATGTTTTGCGAATAACCTGCAGTTTATCTTTTTTTGTTCGGCAAGCTAAAAATCCATAATGACGAATTCGAGTAAAACCTTTGGGTAGTACATGATTCAGAAACCTTTGAATAAACTTCTCTGCCGGTAGTGTTAATTCTTTATTTTTCCTAAGTTGAGCGATTTGAATAAAATGAAAAGCGCTATACTTAGAGTTAACCCCGACCTAGAAATTGTTGGTTTTCACAATTTGAGTGAAATAAAAAATTTGAAAACCTTACAATAACTCAGTCGATTGAGCAGAATAGCGATAGCTAATCGCTCAATTTGGGTTACTATCAAAAAAAACAGGAGACTCTGATCTTAAGATATTTAGCTCACCCGAATAGAATACTATTTTTCATAGAATACTTTTCTTTGTGTATCTTCTTATATTCTTTGTGAATCTCTGTGCTACTTAGTGCTCTTTGTGTAATAGCTGTACCACTAAGTTGCACAAAGGTTTCTCAAAGTGCCACAAAGTTTTTAGTACTTTTTCAATTCGTCTTATTTCTAAGTAATTTTTACGCTATTACTTTCAATCTAAAACTATATTTTTTCGTTTCGAACTTTCTAGAAACCCTCATGTTTGTTATTAACAACAAGCAATGCAAGCATAAATTTGATTTTTTATGAAACCCTCACCATTAAGTGAGTTAAAAAAAAAGGTACAAAGACAAAAGGACATGAATATATGAGCAAGTTGAAACATGCGCTTTCATGGTGAGGGTTCGCCGAACTAAGCGAAGCCTTCTCACGAATACCTTAAAAAATAAATATTTATGAGTAACACCTTTGAAATAATAGAATCGTGTGAGGCAACAACCGAGTGATAACGAGTTCGTGAATACAAATAAAAATAATAGTTGCCATGAACAAATGTCACCACAAATGAATTGAAAAACATAAGTTGCAGAAATACAAAGAATTAATTAAAGTTTATACAGGTGAAATTAGCTGCATGCATCGCCATCTTTTATATTAAATAATATGGTTATCCCTATGTCAACCTAAATTCGCAAATTAGAAATGGTGGTTTTAAAAAGTCGGTTAATACATTCAGTCAATTAATTGCCTGTAAGGCATATTTATTTCAGCCGGAGGCAACACCTCCGGTATTGAACAGGTAAAAAATCGTTGCAAGCAGAAATATTAATGATAATTGATACATACATGCAACGAAAGGTATAGTAATTATCAGGCATAAGCCACAACACTCTCAAACATCAATTGATATAATAATAAAA
>JAEINW010000171.1 GCA_016342715.1 Salinivirgaceae bacterium
ATTGCAAATATAGAACGAAAAATGTAAGTTTGTTTAACAATCTATTAAAAAGTCCGATTTATAGGGGAGCAAACCAGCAATTAAAAAATTTTCAATGGAATAGATTCCTTTTTTCTCTACCACAATTTTGTCATCTACTACATCGAGCATTTTAATAATTCTATCGGAACTAACAATACCCTCTGAAACACCCGTAAAAAAGCTATCTCTCCTTAGATAGTCAAGTCTATCCACATCAAGCTGACTAGAAACTAACTGATGTAAAAACCCTTTTTCGTATTGATTTGTAAATATTTTAATAGCCAAATCCAATGCGCCATCGAATTCTTTATTAAGTTCATTCATGTAAATTAGTGAGAGGTCTTCGTGATGAACTTTAACAATTTGATTTTCTAAAGAGTGGGAAAATGGACCATGCCCAATGTCGTGTAATAAAATGGCTAAATATGCTCCTTCGGCTTCTTTTTCTGTAATTTCATGTCCCTTTACAGAAAGAACATCCAATGCCAGTGACATTAAGTGTGTAGCTCCCAAGGCATGATGAAACCTTGTGTGACGAGCACCAGGATAAACAAATTCGGTTAATCCTAGTTGTTTAATTCTACGTAAGCGCTGAAACCAAGGGTGTTCAACAATATCAAAAACCCTACTTGCCGGAAAATTAATAAAGCCGTAAACTGGATCGTTAATAATTTTTCTTTTGTTTATTAGTGTACTGGAGTTTAAAATTGACATACTGTATATTTTTCAGCTTTGGAATTGCAAAAGTAAAAATTATCATTTTTGAAAGCTAACGAATTGTCATAAACAATTCAGAATTTGAGCTTTCAATTTGACCAAAAGCATTAATTTTCAGTTGAATATTTTTGTAAATCACAGAAATATTTCTACTTTTGCAGGCAAATATTGTGGGGTTTGAACGAGTCAGGGGACCTGGAGTCCCCTGTTTTATTGGAAATAATTATGATTGACACCAATATTATTGAGCAATTAGTGAATGAAAAAGTTGAAGGAAGCAACTTGTTTCTCGTTGAGATTAAGGTTGATTCGGCTAATAACATTCATATTTTTGTTGATTCTCAAGAGGGAGTTACCATTGAGCAATGTGTTGAAATTAGTCGTCATGTGAACGATTCCTTTGACAGAGAAGAAGAAGATTTTTCTTTGGAAGTTTCATCCCCAGGCATAGGTTCTGCATTTAAGGTGTTGCCACAGTACGAAAAAGTAATTGGGCGCACGGTAGATATTTTATTAAACAATGGTCGTAAAATTGAAGGCAAATTACTTAGTGCCAACGAAAAGGAAATACGAGTAAGTTATTCAGTGAAAGAAAAAGTTGAAGGTGCAAAACGACAGAAATGGGTTGACAAAGAAAGCGCTATTAACTTTGAAAATATTAAAGAAACAATAGAGATTATTACATTTTAGAGGATAAATAGGAGAGAAATGGAAAATTTGAATCTTATAGACACGTTTTCGGAATTTAAAGAACTTAAAAGCATTGATAGAGCCACAATGATGAGGGTTTTGGAAGATGTTTTTAGGAGCGTTTTAGTAAAACGCTTTGGTACAGACGAAAACTTTGATATAATTATTAACATTGACAAGGGTGATTTTGAGATTTGGAGAAACCGCGAAGTTGTTGAAGACGAAGAACTAGAAGATCCAAACACACAAATTTCTATAACAGCTGCAAAAAAAATAGATACCGATTACGAGGTTGGTGAAGATGTAACCGATGAAGTAAAACTTCTTGATTTTGGAAGAAGAGCTATTTTGGCATTAAGACAAAATTTAACCTCTCGAATTCTTGAGCTTGAAAAAGATAATATATACGGAAAATATAAAGACCGCATTGGTGATTTAGTAACTGGTGAAGTATATCAGGTTTGGAAAAAAGAAATAATGGTAGTTGACGACGAAGGAAATGAGTTGATCTTACCAAAAGTTGAACAAATTTCATCTGATTACTTTAGAAAAGGAGATTCAGTTCGTGCTGTTGTTATTCGTGTTGAAATGCGTAACAGCAATCCACTCATCATTCTCTCAAGAACCAGTCCGATATTTTTAGAAAGATTATTTGAATTAGAGGTTCCTGAAATTTTTGATGGTTTAATAATTATAAAAAACATCAAAAGAATTCCAGGTGAACGTGCAAAAGTTGCTGTAGAATCATACGACGAAAGGGTCGATCCGGTTGGAGCCTGTGTAGGTATGAAAGGGTCGAGGATTCATGGAATTGTGCGTGAATTACGAAATGAAAATATTGATGTTATTAATTACACAAGTAACACTCAATTATATATTACCAGAGCATTGAGTCCTGCAAAGGTTTCGTTAATTAAATTGAACGAAGAAGATAAACGCGCAGATGTTTATCTACAACCTGATCAGGTTTCATTGGCAATTGGTAAAGGAGGATCGAACATTAAGCTCGCTAGTCAGTTAACAGGATATGAAATTGATGTATATCGTGAAATGACAGCAGATGACGAAGATGTTGACATAGAAGAATTTGCTGACGAAATTGAAAGCTGGATTCTTGACGAACTTAAAGCTATTGGATGCGATACAGCCAAAAGCGTTCTCGACTTATCGGTTGCTGAATTAGCAAAAAGAACCGATTTAGAAGAAGAAACAATAAATGATGTATTAAACATTCTTAAATCGGAATTTGATCAATAAAAATTAGTTCCATGGGATAAGAATATTTTAAATTTGTAAAAAAGTAAAGGTCAACAAATGGCAGACGGTAATAAAGCAAAAAGACTTAGTAAAATTGCAAGGGAGTTTAATGTGGGCATTAGCACAATAGTCGAATTTCTTCATAAAAAAGGAATTGAAATTGATGCAAATCCGAATACGAAAATTGAATCCAATGCCTATACGCTATTGTTAAAAGAGTATAGTACTGATATCCGTTTAAAAGAAGAATCTGCTAAGTTAGAACTTGGGGTTAACAGGGGTAAACAAGAATCAATTTCCATTGATGCTGATTTTTCAGTATCGGAAGATGATGCTGATGAACCTGATGGCCAAGATGAAGTTCTTGTTAAAGATTTAAGCAGTCCAAAACCTAAAGCGAATAAAGTTAAGGAAGAGAATTTTATTGAAACCAGAACAGAGGAAGAAGTAAAAGTTAAGGTTGTCGGTAAAATTGATCTTGAACCAAAAAAATCTGAGCCAAAAGCTACAGAGGTAAAGGTTGAAGAGAAGAAACCTGAAAAGGAAAAACCTGTGGAGCCGAAACCTGTGGAGGAAAAGATTGAGGAAAAATCTGAACCAAAAGCTGAGGAAAAGGTACAAGAGAAAACGGTAGCTGATGAAACTCCTTCAGAAAACAAAGTTGTTGCTGAAAAAGAAGATCAAGCTGAAATAAAAACCCAATTTGAACAACTTGAAGATGTTAAAGTTGTTGGGAGAATCGATTTAGGTTTATTAAATCAAAAAACCCGTCCAGCTAGAAAGTCAAAAGAAGAAAAAGCAAAAGAACGCAACGATAGAGTTAAGCCAAAAACAGCTGAGTCTGGATCAACTGGAGAAGAGAAAAAAGATGCAGGTGGAAATTTTATTAAAAGAAAAGTAAATAAACTTACTGGACCTACTGTTGTTGGTAAAATAGAGTTACCTTCTAAAAAAGACAAAGCTGCTGCATCTAGTAATGATGACATCAACAAAAAGAAACGCAAAAGAATTAGGAAAGACAGAGTTGATGTTGGACCTGGTTCAACAGCAGCAACCCAACACAGCAAACCCGGAATTGCGGGACAAAAAAGAGGTGTAGTAAAAAAACGCCCTATTAAAAAAGAGGTTAGCGAAGAAGATGTTCAAAAGCAAATTAAAGATACTTTAGCTCGTTTAACAAACACAAAAACAAAAAATAGGGGTGCAAAACACCGTAGAGATAAACGCGAAGCTGTCAGCCAAAGAGCCCAAGTGGAAATGGCTAAAATTGAGGCTGAAAAAAATATAATTAAAGTTACAGAGTTTGTTTCGGTTAATGAATTGGCAAACATGATGGATGTTCAGGTAAATCAAGTTATTGCAACTTGTATGAACTTAGGTTTATTTGTGTCAATTAATCAGAGATTAGATGCCGAGACCATGGCTTTAGTTGCCGACGAATTTAATTATCATGTTGAATTTGTAAGTGCTGAATTTCTTGAAGCAATTGCTGATGAAGTGGACGACAAAGATGATGAAAATGTAATTTCTCGTCCGCCAATTGTAACAGTAATGGGGCACGTTGATCATGGTAAAACCTCCTTACTTGACTACATTCGTAGTGCAAATGTAATTGATGGAGAAGCTGGAGGTATTACTCAGCACATTGGTGCATATAGTGTAAAATTGGAAGATGATAGAAAAATTACTTTTCTAGATACTCCAGGTCACGAAGCATTTACAGCGATGAGAGCTCGTGGTGCTCAAGTAACTGACGTTGCAATTATTATTGTTGCCGCTGATGATAGCATTATGCCTCAGACAGTTGAAGCAATAAATCATGCGCAAGCTGCCGGTGTTCCAATTGTTTTTGCCATTAACAAAATAGATAAGCCTGGTGCTAATCCTGAAAAGATTAAGGAAGGCTTAGCCCAAATGAATATGTTGGTTGAAGAATGGGGTGGTAAATATCAATCACAGGACATCTCGGCCAAACAGGGCTTACATATTGAAGCACTACTTGATAAGGTTATACTTGAAGCAGAGATGCTTGAATTAAAAGCAAATCCAAATAAAAAGGCTAAAGGTACAGTAATTGAAGCAACACTTGATAAAGGACGTGGCTATGTTACTACAGTTTTAGTTCAATCAGGGACTTTAAAAATTGGTGATATTTTGCTTGCTGGTAATCATACAGGTCACGTAAAAGCCATGTATAATGAACGTAATGAAATGGTGACTGAAGCGGGTTCATCAACACCTGTATTAATTTTGGGATTGAAGGGTGCTGCTCAAGCCGGTGATAAATTTAACGTAATGGATAGCGACCGCGAAGCAAAAGAAATTGCAAATCGTCGTCAGCAGCTAGCTCGTGAACAAGGCTTACGCACACAAAAACATATTACCCTTGACGAAATTGGTCGTAGAATTGCTGTCGGAAACTTCCAGGAATTAAATGTTATTGTTAAAGGTGATGTGGATGGTTCTATTGAAGCACTTTCTGATTCGTTAATTAAATTATCAACAGAGGAAATTCAAGTTAATATCAAGCATAAAGCTGTGGGACAAATATCTGAATCTGATATTTTATTAGCTGCAGCATCCGATGCTATTATTATTGGATTCCAAGTACGTCCATCAATGGCAGCTCGTAAAATAGCTGAAAAAGAAGAAATAGACATTCGCCTATATTCGGTTATTTATGATGCAATTAATGAAGTGAAAGATGCCATGGAAGGGATGCTTTCTCCAGACATTAAAGAAGAGATCACTGCTACCGTTGAAGTTCGCGATGTATTTAAAATAACAAAAGTTGGAACCGTTGCTGGTTGTTACGTTCGTGATGGAAAAATTAAACGTTCATCTACAGTGCGGATTATTCGTGATGGTATTGTAGTTTATTCGGGAGATCTGGGTTCATTGAAACGATTTAAAGATGATGTGAAAGAGGTGGCTACAGGATACGAATGTGGACTAAACATCGAAAAATTCAACGACATTAAAGTTGACGATGTGATTGAAGCTTACGAACAAGTTGAGGTAAAAAGAACCTTATAATTCTTTTTTAAGATATAATATAGAGAGGGCGGTGTAAGTGCATTGCCCTTTTTGTTACAATATTTGTAAAGAGTGCAAATGAAATTTGGTTTTGATTTTGTAAACTTATTATTTTTATCTTTACAGCAATTGAAAATATGAGTAAAAGAGAACAAAAAATAGCCCGCAGAAAACTTCGTAGTTCGTACTTAACTACAATAATCAGTATTTCCTTAGTGCTATTTATTATTGGACTTGTTGGTTTGCTTGTTTTAAATGCAAATAAATTATCAAGTCATGTAAAAGAAAATATTGGATTTTCAATTATTCTTGAAGATAATATTCGTGAAGTTGATATGATTCGTTTGCAAAAGAACTTAGATGCTTCCGATTTTGTTAAATCAACAAAATACATAACCAAAGAACAGGCTGCAAAAGAATTAATTAAAGATTTAGGGGAGGATTTTGTTGAGTTTTTAGGTTATAATCCTTTGTTACCCTCTATAGAAGTTAAACTTTTTGCGGAGTATGCAAACCCCGATAGCATTACAAAAATTGAGAATATACTATTAACCAATCAGCAAGTTAAAGAAGTTGCCTATCAAAAGTCATTAATTGAAATAGTTAATAAAAACATAAAAAAAATAGGTCTAATTTTGCTTGTGTTTAGCTCAATGTTATTTTTAATATCACTATCGTTAATTAATAATACTATACGATTATCGGTTTATGCACGAAGATTTATAATTAAAACTATGCAATTGGTTGGTGCCACAAGTGGTTTTGTACGTTTGCCATTTTTAACTCGGAGTTTAGGCCATGCCTTCTATAGTATTATTATAACGTACAGCTTGCTTGGTGGAGTCATATATTTAATGGAAAAAGAATTTCCAGAACTAGCTTTGTTAAACGATATAGATACGCTTGCAGCCTTATTCTTAGTAGTTCTTATTATTGGACTGCTGTTGGTTTTTTTATCAACATGGTTTGCAGTTAATAAATATTTGCGATTAAAAAGTAATGAATTATACTTTTAGAAACATATCATACAATGAATAATAAAAAAGAAAATAAAAAAGTAGGCTTTGCTCTTGAAAAAAACAATTATATTTTAATGGTAATTGGCTTAGGGGCAATAATTCTTGGGTTTATACTAATGGCTGGCGGTAAATCAACCGATCCAAATGTTTTCAACGAAAGTATGTTTAGTTTTAGAAGGATTACACTTGCTCCAATGCTAGTTTTTGGAGGATTTGTATTTGAGATTTATGCCATAATGAAAAAGCCAAAGGCTGAATAATTAAGTTGTTAATGAATTGGATACATGCTTTAATTATTGCCATTGTTGAAGGAATTACGGAATTTTTACCCGTATCATCAACAGGACATATGATAATTACCCAAAAAGTTTTGGGTATCGAAAACTCTGA
The DNA here is from genome assembly GCA_016342715.1 of Salinivirgaceae bacterium. Classification (GTDB taxonomy): domain Bacteria; phylum Bacteroidota; class Bacteroidia; order Bacteroidales; family SZUA-534; genus JAEINW01. Next base: position 7,131 of record JAEINW010000171.1, read on the forward strand.
TTTTGTAAAAGCTTTTATTGTTAATATACAATTTGGAGCCATTTTATCAGTAGTAGTGCTTTATTGGAAACGCTTTTTACAAAGTATGAAGTTTTATTATAAACTTTTTATAGCCTTTATTCCAGCAGCATTTTTTGGGCTATTGTTAAGCGATGTTATTGATCAACTGTTGGAAAATGTTTTGGTTGTTGCTATTTCGTTGGTGGTTGGAGGAGTGATTTTAGTATTTGTTGATTCCTGGTTTAAAAATAGTGACGAAAAAAATCAGGAAGTGACGTATAAAAAATCTTTTATTATTGGACTTTTTCAGGTTATTGCAATGATTCCTGGTGTTTCTCGATCGGCTTCAACCATAATTGGAGGGATGACACAAAATTTAACAAAAAAAAATGCCGCCGAATTTTCATTTTTTTTAGCGGTTCCAACTATGGCTGCGGCTTCTGGTTATAAATTGTTGCAAAATTATACGTCAATTACAAATGAAAATATAGGTTTATTAATTTTTGGCAATATTATTGCATTTTTTGTGGCCATGCTGGCTATTAAATCATTTATTGCTTTTTTAACAAAAAATGGTTTTAAGGTTTTTGGATATTATAGAATAGTGGTAGGTCTAATAATAATACTGCTGTTGGCGTTTGGAGTTGAACTTAATATTGTTTAATGAATTTTATTGAAGGAGAAGTAATATTAATTGACAAACCATTAGAGTGGACATCTTTTGATATTGTTAACAAAGTAAGATATATTATTCGTGACTACTTAAAAGTAAAAAAAATTAAAGTAGGACATGCCGGAACATTAGATCCTTTAGCAACAGGATTGTTGATTTTATGCACCGGAAAATTCACTAAAAAAATTGAAGAATATCAGGCACAAGCAAAAGAATATGTAACAACCATTAAGTTAGGAGCGACAACTCCATCCTTTGATAGAGAAACAGAAGAAGATGCTACTTTTCCAATAAACCATATTGATCGGGTATTTATTGATAATGTTTTGAAAAAATTTATTGGGGAGCAAGAACAAATGCCGCCAATGTTTTCAGCAAAGAAAGTAAATGGAAAAAAGGCATACGAAGCAGCAAGAAAAGGAGAAACAATTGAACTAAAAGCAAATAAGATTGTAATTAATTCCATTGAGGTGATGGAATTTGAATTACCATATATTAAATTGAAAGTGAAATGCAGCAAAGGTACCTATATTAGAGCCTTAGGAAGAGATATTGGAAAAGAATTGAATTCCGGAGGATATTTATTTGACTTAAGGCGTACCAAAATAGGTAATTATAATGTAGAAAGTGCAATAAATATTTCTGATTTTGAAAAAATGGTAAATAATTTGTAACCAATTTAATATTATTACGTATAACTCACCTCTAAAAATTTACATAACATAATAAATATGAAGTTATCTCAATTTAATTTTAAACTTCCTGAAGAACTAATAGCTTTGCATCCATCAGGCAATAGGGATGAATCAAGATTAATGGTGTTAGATAGGGCATCTGGTAAAATTGAACATAAAATATTCAAGGACATTATTGATTATTTTGACGACCAGGATGTTCTGGTTTTTAATAATACCAAAGTTTTCCCCGCTCGTTTATACGGAAATAAGGAGAAAACAGGTGCTAAAATTGAAGTTTTTTTATTGAGAGAGCTTAATAGAGAACAAAGGCTTTGGGATGTGCTAGTTGATCCTGCCAGAAAAATTCGTATTGGTAATAAATTATATTTTGGCGATGATGATTTAATGGTTGCTGAAGTTATTGATAATACTACAAGTAGAGGTAGAACGCTACGTTTTTTATATGATGGTCCGTACGAAGAGTTTAAAAAGAACTTATATAGCTTAGGAGAAACGCCACTTCCAAAATTTATTAATAGAGAAGTTGTTCCTGAGGATAAAGATCGTTATCAAACAATTTTTGCAAAACATGAAGGTGCGGTTGCTGCTCCAACTGCGGGATTGCACTTTAGTAGAGAACTTTTAAAAAGATTCGAAATAAAAGGTGTGGACTTTGGTGAAGTAACTTTACATGTTGGATTAGGGAACTTCAGAAGTGTTGATGTTGAGGATTTAACCAAACACAAAATGGACTCTGAACAAATTTTGATCGATGATAAGGCGGTTGAAATTGTGAATGGAGCAAAGGATAAAAAGAAACATGTTTGTGCTGTGGGTACTACAGTTATGAGAACTCTTGAAAGTTCAGTATCCACTCATGGTTATTTAAAACCTTATGAAGGATGGACGAACAAATTTATTTTTCCTCCTTTTGAGTTTAGTGTTGCCTCAAGAATGGTATCAAACTTTCATTTGCCATTGTCAACATTATTAATGATGGTTTCTGCGTTTGCTGGATATGATTTGTTATTTGAAGCATATAACGAAGCCATAAAAGAAAAGTATAGATTTGGAACCTATGGAGATGCTATGCTAATTATTTAATTATAATTTGACAGGTAGTTATTATTTTTTGCTGAACAGTTAATTATCATTGATGAAAGTGTAAAACAGTTCTTCAAAAATTACGTATCTTAGTGTATTCGGAATTAACCTGAAAAGTGTAATCAATTTTTTAATTTTAATAAAAACCTAGTATTATGAGAAAAATTACTTTACTATTATTTTTAACAGCTTTTGTGCTAAACAGTTTTTCGCAAAAGACAGCAGTTAAAGTTGATCAAAAATTTATTTTTGAACAACCATCATTTAAAGGAGAAGGTGACATTACTGACACTTTAATTCCCACCAGTTTCTTTACAGGAACGCCAACAGTTTATACCGCTACATCTGGTGGTTATGCTTATGGAACAAATTGTTATGGAAACTCAGCGGTTGCACAGCAATATAACGAAGGAGCTTTAACTGTTCAAGGGGTTCAACTTTGGATTGCTGCAAATACTATTGGTGAGGGTAACCTAACATTTAAAGTTTGGGAACTTACTGATGGTGTTCCTTCAACCGAAATTACAAGTATGGATGTTCCATTCGCACAAGTTACTCCTACAAATGGAGAAGAAGGACCATTTTTATATTCCATGATATTTGATACTCCTGCTGAGGTATCGGGTGAATTCGTGGTTGGTGTTACTTTTGATGAAACCTTAACTGATGGATTTTCATTAGTTGGAACAACTGATGGAGACGCTGAGGTTTCTGACATGAGTTGGTTTAATATAGATGGATGGTATACCTTTGCTGATGATGAAGATGGTTGGAATATAGATGCTGATGTTGCAGTATGGCCAATGGTAACTATTGAAGAAAATCCTGCAATTGTATATTTTAGTGAAGATTTTGAAACAGTAACCGCTGACGAAGACATTGCATTAACTGATTGGACAAATGCTGCTGAAGTTGGAACTAGAAAATGGATTGGAAAAACTTATAATGAAAATTCTTATGCTCAAATTTCTTCATTTGGTTCAGCTGAAGCTAATGTGGCTTGGTTAATTACACCAGCTATTGATTTAACCAAAACATGGGGAGAAATGTTGTCATTCGACATAAACGTAGGTTACTTTACTCACGATGGTTTTGAAGTGTTTGTATCTACAGATTTTAGTGGCGATGTTACCACAGCTACATGGATTGATGTTACTTCAAACTTTACTATACCACAAACAACTTCATATTCAGGTTTTGCAACAGCAGGTACAATGGATATAAGTGCTTATACCGATGGTATTGTTTATGTTGCTTTTAAATATACTGGTGATGCAACAGCAGATGAAACTACTACTTATCAGGTTGATAATGTGGTTGTTAAAGTTGATGGTGTAGGTATTTTTGATAAACAAGCAGTTCAATCATTAGATATTTATCCTAACCCAGTAAATAATGAGTTAAATATTACTGATTTAACAGGTGCTTCTAAAGTTATGATTAGTAATTTAATTGGACAGGTTGTTATTGCTACTGATGCTACTTCTTCAAGAATTAACACAGAAATTCTTGAGCCAGGTGTTTATGTGGTTACAGTTGTTTCAGAAAACGGAACAAAATCTGCAAGAATTATTAAAGAATAAGTATTATTTAATATATAATTAAAGGGTTGCATTATGCAACCCTTTTTTTTTTAGTAAACACTCTTATTTACTAAAAGGGCTTACTCTTAATAAGAAGCAAGACTATGCGAGGGTTTATTTTATGTGTTTTCTTGAAGTATTACGGCGTTTGGAGGCTATCCTGTAAATGAGAAATATAAACATAGTATTAAACAAAGAAGTAGATTCTTAAAAATATTCATAATATTAGTATCGAAGAACTTAGTAGAAGTTTATTAACAGCGCTTATAAGAGAATAAAAAGGATCATTTCAATTAGTTGGAGAGTATCTCCTATTTATCCGTATTTTTTTAGAAACTCGAAACATAAATAAAGGGATCAGTTAGAAAAGGTGTGTAGATTTTTTTTCATTAAACAAAATTGGATATCGTTTTATATATTTGTGTTAATAATCGCCACGAAGTGGCAGCTTAGTTCAGCCCAATGGTGTTTTAGCCCCTTAAATAGTTTGACTAAAATATAGATTAAAATCTATACTTTTATGATTATGAAAAAAAGAACA
>JAEINW010000172.1 GCA_016342715.1 Salinivirgaceae bacterium
TTATTAAAGGGTACTTACTTCAAATGATTATTTAGCTCTATATGGCTGAAAGCCATAAATAATATAGCTTAGGGCAACGCCCTAAGTTGTTTGTTGTTAACAACAAGCGATGCAAGCATAAAATTTATTTTTATGAAATTATCTACATGCATCGCAATCTTTAATGCTAAATATTTAAGTGATGGTTTTATTTAAACCCACAACTTTTTAATGTGATCCAAACAAACCACTATAAATTGAAAATTCATAGTGGTTTGTTTAGTGTAATAATAGTTAAACTACACACAAATAAGATAGAACTAGAAAAAAAATAGTTTAGAAGGAATCGTTCATGAACACATCGCTGAAATTCGCCAGCAAAATGAAAAACTTTAGAAACAATAACGGAATATCTATGCCAATTTATTAGAAACAATTTTATATTTAGGATCCTCCCAAATATTCACTTCAATAATTGCCGATGCGTTATCTAATAAAGATCTGCAATCTTCACTTAAGTGACGTAAATGAACTTTTTTATCCACCTTGTTATATCGTTCTGTTATTTTATTTAAGGCTTCAATGGCTGAATGGTCAACTACTTTCGACTTTTTGAAATCAATAATTACTGTTACCGGATCATTTGCCACATCAAAACGCTCCAAGAATTGAGTAGTTGAGCCAAAAAACAAGGGTCCATCTACATCATAAACTTTATTGCCAGCTTCATTTATTCTTGGTCGTGCATGAATGTTCGTAGCATGTTCCCAGGCAAATGCCAGCGATGATATTATTATTCCAATAAAAACGGCAACTGCCAAATTATGGAAAATAACTGTGACTAGTGCAACGGTGATCATTACGAAAATATCAGTTTTTGGCATATTACTGAACATTCGTAAGCTAGCCCATTCAAAAGTTCCAATGGCTACCATAAACATTAATCCAACCAATGCTGCCATGGGCACTTTCTCAATAAGCGATGACCCAAATAGAATAAATAATAAAAGTGTTATTGGAGCAACAATGGCAGACAATCGTTTTCTGCCGCCCGAACTTACGTTAATAATACTTTGTCCTATCATAGCACAACCGCCCATTCCGCCAAAAAAGCCACAAGTAAAATTAGCAATTCCTTGAGCAATACTTTCTTTGTTTCCACGACCCCGGGTTTCGGTCATTTCATCAATAACTGTAAGCGTAAGTAAACTCTCAATAAGTCCTACCAAAGCCATTATTAAGGAATATGGGAATACTATTTTTAAAGTTTCAAAAGATATAGGAACTCTTGGTAAATGAAATTCGGGTAACCCGCCTGAAATGGAGGCTATATCGCCTACTGTTTTTGTGGGAATATTAAATGCTATTATTAATAACGAAACTACAATAATGGCAGTTAGTGGAGCCGGAATTGCTTTTGTTATTTTTGGTAAAAAGTGAATAATTGACATGGTTAACAAGACAAAACCTATCATAATTAACATGGCATTACCAGAAAGCCACTGCTCTATTCCGCTGATATTTATTTTTTTGAATTGTGAAAGTTGAGATATGAAAATAACAATGGCCAAACCATTAACAAAACCAAACATAACCGCATGTGGAACCAGTCTAATAAATTTACCGAGTTTAAGCAAACCGATACTCATTTGAATAAGACCCATAAGAATAACAGCAACAAACAAATATTCAATTCCGTGGCGAGCAACTAAACTTACTATAACTACAGCTATGGCGCCAGTTGCTCCTGAAATCATTCCCGGTCGACCTCCTAATATTGCAGTTATTAAACCAATGATAAAAGCGGAATATAAACCCACCAAAGGACTCACACCAGCAATAATTGAAAATGCAACGGCTTCAGGAACCAAGGCTAAAGCCACCGTTAAACCAGATAATACTTCGTTTTTTATATTTAAATCGGCGTTTTTTAGCTTGTTAATAAATACCATTTCGTTAGTTTTTAGCGCAAAGTTTCCTTTTCAGCTCTTTCAAACTGATTCAAAGTGTTAAAAAATTAAAGGAAAATTTTACAATACCGTTTTTATTTTCGTTTTTCGGAGCGCAAAATTACATTTTATTTTAAGCATTTTATGTTAATAATCATGTTTTTTGTTCGTTTTGTAAAATTTATGCTGAAGTTGCAGCTAATTAAGTACTTGATAATTAATTCATAATTTAAAAGATCACCTTAATATATTTATTTAAAATATTTTGATTTAATCTGCATTGTATTTATTAATTTGGCTACAGAAAAATGTTATAATTATCATTTAGTATATGAGCAGTATTGATTTCGATCCCAATGGAATAGGTTTAGATAATGGCAACTTTATGGGATTGCCATTTACCCCGGAAAATGCAAAAATTGAAATAATTTCTGTTCCATGGGATGTTACGGTGTCTTATGCTGATGGGACTTCATCGGCACCAGAAAATATTTTAAATGCATCAATGCAATTAGATTTATTCCAACCAGAAATTAAGGATGCCTGGAAGTTGGGTGTTTATTTAAATCCATCCAAACCTGAATGGATCGCATTAAATATTAAACTTCGAAATAAAGCAATAAAATATATTGACTTTCTTGCCAATGGAAATAACATTGAGGATTCAGCAGAATTTAAAGAAATACTCAATGATATAAATTCATATTGTGAGCAATTAAATGAAGATGTTTATAAAGCAGCAAAGAAAATTATTTCAGAAGGTAAAATACCTGCTGTTTTGGGGGGAGAACATAGTGTTCCATTAGGCCTATTAAAAGCCTTAAGTGAAACGGAATTGGATTTTGGAGTGCTACACATTGATGCTCATATGGATTTACGCAATGCCTATGAAGGTTTTCAATATTCACATGCTTCTATTTTTAATAATGCCATAAAAAATGGCTATGTTAAAAACATTGTTCAAGTTGGAATTCGTGATTTTTGTGAACAAGAAGTTGAATTTGCAAAAGCAAATAATGTTCATGTTTTTCATGATTATGAATTAAAAGCAAATGATTTTGAAGGTATCACATGGCATAAACAATGTGAGCAAATAATATCAAAATTACCCCAAACCGTATACATAAGTTTTGATATCGATGGATTAGATCCTCAATTGTGTCCAAATACTGGAACACCTGTGCCTGGCGGATTAACTTACGATCAGGCGCAATATTTAATTAAACTGTTGGTTAAGTCTAATCGTAAAATTATTGGATTCGATTTGTGCGAAGTTGGTGGAAAAGATCATGAATGGGATGGTAATGTGGGAGCACGATTATTGTATTTTTTATGTAATTGGACAGGAAGATCAAATGGTTTAATTTAATCAAAATAATTCTTCAAGGCTTAGCTCAGCGGTCCGCTTTTTCTTCCCTAAATTTTAGGGAAACTAAGCGTTAGCGTTATCATGACCGAAGGGAATAAATGTCCGACATTAGTCGGGAGAGGGGTTCGTAAAGAAAATTTGTCTTCCTGCCTGATCGGCAGAAGTTTCGGCATAAGCTGAAATAAAGTTGGCGAAACTTAGCTTCCGGAAGGTAAGTGCCTCGGGGGATAGTCAACTATAAATTTTCCCCTTATTTATTACAAACTGTGCAGCATAATTAATTACTGCAAAACAAAAATATAGATGCGAATTCTCAATAATTCATATCAAATTCATTTTTAATCATTTAGGTATCAATAATACTCCACTTAATTGTTTAATTTTATACATCCGTTTTAATTTTACTTGCAAAATAAAACAACAGATATGAAAACTTTAATTTTATGTATTGCAATGCAATTTGCAATATTCGTTGGTGCTTATTCTCAAAGTGCAGAATTAAATTTAATTAGTACAGCAGGAGATTATTTTGAAACTGATAATCTTAGTATTTCGTGGAGTGTAGGAGAAGTATTAACGGAAGCGTTTAGTACTAATGATTTGTATTTAGGTCAAGGTTTTCAGCAAGGTGGCGATTTTACAACAGGGATATCACAAATGAAACCCAATGAATTTAATATTGAGTTGTTTCCAAACCCTGCTACAACAGAGTTTTCTTTAAATTTGATTGATTTTGAAAATAGAAGGGTAGATTACCAACTGCAATTATTCGATATTTCAGGCCAACTGGTTATGGCTGAAAAACTATATAATGATTTTAATAAAATTGATATTAAAGAAATAAAATCGGGAACATATTTTGTACGATTAATTGATAATGAAAAGGCAATAAATAAAATATTTATTCTTGAAAAAGTAAATTATTAGGGATATGAGAAAGCTACTATTTATATTAATTGGGATTGTATTAACCGCAGTTTTATTCGGACAAAACCATAATGGTTTTAAGTATCAAGCAGTATTGAGAGCTGCCGATGGGAAGGTTATTGCTGATGAGGAGTTAGGGTTAAGAATATCCATATTAACAGGATCAGAAACAGGTTCTATAATATACACCGAAGAACATTTAAAAAGCACGAATACTGTTGGCTTAGTTCATTTAAATATTGGAACAGGAAATGTATTGATAGGTGATTTTGCAGGAATCAATTGGGGAAGCAATGATTATTTTTTGCAAATTGAATTAAACAGAAATAACGAAGGATTTGTTGTTTTGGGAATTTCACCTCTCTTATCGGTACCCTATGCAATACATGCCGAAAGTGTTACAAATAAGGATGATGCCGATGCTGATTCATTTAATGAAATTCAAGATTTGAATTTATCGGGAAGTATCTTAAAAATAACAAACAATGAAAGCGCCACTGAAATTGATATGGCTCCATTTATGGATACAAATACCGATGAACAAACACTTTTGTTTGATGGTGATTCATTAGTAATTACAAATGGGAATAAAGTTGATTTATTACCCTATAAAGATAATACCGATGAGCAGCAATTGATTATTTCTGGTACTGAATTATCCATTGGAAATGGAAATACAATTGATTTATCTAATTTACCTGATAGTGTAATTGACGATGATGCAAATGCAACAAATGAATTGCAAAACTTAAGTTTAACGTCAGATTCAATAATGATTTCTGATGGTAATGGAATTCCTTTGCCAAATGGATTAAATCTTTGGATCTCAGACGGTACAAATATATTATTGCCAAATGGGAATCTTGGCTTAGGTACTGGATCTCCAACAGGAAAACTTGAAGTAAGAGGAAATGCAGTTGATACACCAGATGACTTATTATTTGGTGTAATGAATAATAATGGAGATACCGTTTTTGCAGTTTATCAAGAGGGGGTAAGAATTTATGTAAATGATACACCGGGAAAAGCTCTTGGTTCAAGAGGTGGGTTTGCTGTTGGTGGTTATAGTTCTGGAAAAGTAGGGCTAACCAATGAATATTTACGAGTAACCCCCGATAGTGTTAGAATATATGTTGATGAGACAAATGGAAAAGCTATTGGTTCAAGAGGAGGTTTTGCAGTAGGGGGTTATAGCTCTGGAAAAGGCATTGGAGCAAACGAATACTTGAGAGTTACCCCTGATAGTGTAAGAGTTTATGTAGATAATGCCACAACAAAAGCTGTTGGATCACGTGGTGGTTTTGCTGTTGGAGGCTATTCTTCAGGGAAAGGACCAGCTCCTGAATACCTAAGAGTAACAGCTGATAGTACAAGAATTTATGTTGAAGATCCAAATGCTGGTTTTTCTATTGGTAATACTGAAACAGGAATCACGCAAAACTTAATGAAACTTACTAAAGAAAACTATTTTATTGGGCACAACAGTGGAACCAATACAATTCCATCTGAGATAAGTAGTTTAGGTAGGCATAATTCATTTTTTGGATTCGAAACAGGATTAGAAAACACTACCGGACATTCAAATGTATTTATTGGTAAATATGCGGGTAAAGGAAATACTATTGGAGTAGCAAATAATTTTATTGGTAACTACACTGGAACTAATAACCAATCAGGCTCTTATAATGTTTTTCTTGGAGATGAAGCTGGTATATCAAATACTATAGGCGAAAATAACGTATTTATTGGAAATGCCACTGGATGGAACAATAAATCAGGATCAGACAATGTTTTTATGGGACATAACGCAGGTATTAACAATGCAACTGGTTCGTTTAATGTGTATTTAGGAAGTAATGCAGGACAAGGGTACGTTGATGCTTCGGGAGATAAAAATGTTTTTATTGGTTATGAAGCTGGAAATAATAATGCAAGCGGTGCAAATAACGTATTCCTTGGCTATCAGAGTGGCTTAAATAATTCAATAGGTTTAAGAAACGTATTTATTGGTCAGGAAAGTGGAGCTGCCAATATTAATGGAATTGATAATGTTTTTTTAGGGCATCGTGCTGGGTGGAGTAATTCAGATGGAGATTTCAATGTTTTTGTTGGGGAACGTGCTGGAGAAGGAAATATCTCCGGAGAAAAGAATATATATTTAGGAAATATGGCTGGATACTCAAACCAATACGGTAATAAAAATGTATATATAGGGTTTGTTACTGGATATAATTCAATATCTGCTAACAATAATATTTTTATTGGCGATTCGGTTGGATATAGTAATACTAGTGGTTATAATAATGTTTATATGGGAGTGTCTACAGGTAGAAATAATACAACAGGTAGCGCAAATTTATTTTTAGGAGAATCTTCTGGTTATTCAAATACAAAAGGAGGTTCAAATGTATTCATGGGATTTCAATCTGGCTATAGTAACAATCTTGGCAATGCCAATGTTTTTATTGGAAAATCTGCCGGGTATAAAAATGCAAATGCAGCAGGTAATGTTATTATTGGTGAGGAGGCTGGGTACAATAATAATGCTTCGCGAAACATTATGATTGGTAGATCTGCAGGAAATGCAAACACAACTGGTGATGATAATGTTTTCATTGGCTCATATTCAGGAAAAACAATGACAACCGGACGTTGGAATACATTTTTAGGAGTTGAAGCTGGAGACTTTGCTGAAGGAGGTAGTGGAGATGTATATCTAGGTCATAGAGCAGGATATGATAATAACGGAAGTTATAACGTAATTATTGGTGATTTAGCTGGGTCAAATAGTCAGGATTACAGCAATCCATCTACAACATTTACAAGAAATGTTATGGTTGGTCAATCGAGTGGGTATGCACATTCTGCGGGTGATAACAATACCTATTTAGGATCACAGGCCGGAAGAAACCATTTAACAGGGGCAGAAAATGTTTTTATTGGATATAAGGCAGGATATAATGCCAAAGGATCCAATCAATTGTATATAGAAAACTCAAATGCTGATTCAACAATGGCATTAATATATGGTGAATTTAATAACAATATTGTTCGAATTAATACAAAACTTGGAATTGGAATTTACCCAACAACAAATGCATTGGAAGTAGAAGGAACTTGTTCAAATACTGGTGCCACAGGATGGTCTACAAATTCAGATAAAAGAATTAAAACTGATATACAAAATATTAATAATGCATTTGAAACCATTCTTAAACTTAGACCAGTAATGTATAAATATACAGAGGAATGGAAGGCAAAACACCCAACTTTAACCGATAAATATTATTATAATTACGTTGCTCAAGAGTTTCAAAAAGTATTTCCTGAATCAGTTACTGGAAGTGGACAATATTTAAATGATGATCCAGATGAAATTCTTCAAATGGATGGTCATAATGCTCAAATTGTTGCAATAAAAGCTATTCAGGAGTTAATTATCGAGAACCAGAATCTAAAATCAAAAGTTGAAAGTTTAGAGACACAAATTAATAAGTATCAAGAACTGAAAAACTCATTAAATGTATTGAAAGCGGAAATTGAAAGAATGAATAACTCAACAAAGAAAGTTAATAATTAGTTTTTTAGACATTAATCTCTTAGGGTTTAATTCTCCGTCCTTTAGGACGCATTGTTTTCATAAAGTGGTTCGAACTCAATATGTATTTTTGGGAATATATCATTCGTTTGCTGCATAAGTAGTAAAATGATAATTGCTAATGTATTTAAAAAACAGTAAAGTTCTACATTGAATTATGCTCTTTTTCAAGTATTTCTAATATAGAATATTGCCGAACATACTTTGGTATGAGTTCAGGTTATTATTCTTTAACGGGTTTAGATAATACATTATTGCTAGTTGGGCAGGATACTTTGAAAAAGGTTCAAATAGACTTTATATTGAAAATTCACGAGCCGATTCAACCCAAGCACTTATTTATGGCGAATTTGATAGTAACAGCCTTTGGTTTAATGCTGATGTAAAAATTAAGAATACTTTAAGTGTTGGTGATAATGTTGGAATAGGAACAGCAACTCCAAATGCAAATCTTGATATTAATTGATCTTCAATTATTATAGAAACTTCAAAAACACCTGCATCAAGTTCCGATGATGGTTATACAGGACAAATATGCTGGTGGGATGCTGATTATATTTTTGTTTGCACATATGGTGATGGACCTGACGGCAATACAGATACTTGGAAACGTACAGCAATATCCACTTGGTAAATAATTAAGGAGTTAATTATTTAAAAACAGCAATTTATGATGGAACTAAATTTTAGTTGCTTAGTATTTGATATAATGTTGGATATTATATTTGACAATTTTTTTATATTGCAGTTAACCAACTACAATGTGGGTAACTGTAATTTTATTACGAATTCTCAATAATTCATATCAAATTCATATTAAATTCATTTTTAATCATTTAGACATCAATAATACTGCACCTAATTGCTTAATTTTATATATCCGTTTTAATTTTACTTGCAAAATAAAACATCAGATATGAAAACTTTAGTTTTATGTATAGCAATGCAATTTGCAATATTCGTTGGTGCTTATTCCCAAACTGCAGAATTAAATTTAATTAGTACAGCAGGAGATTATTTTGAAACTGATAATCTTAGTATTTCGTGGAGTGTAGGAGAAGTATTAACGGAAGCGTTTAGTACTAATGATTTGTATTTAGGTCAAGGTTTTCAGCAAGGTGGCGATTTTACAACAGGGATATCACAAATGAAACCCAATGAATTTAATATTGAGTTGTTTCCAAACCCTGCTACAACAGAGTTTTCTTTAAATTTGATTGATTTTGAAAATAGAAGGGTAGATTACCAATTGCAATTATTCGATATTTCAGGCCAACTTATTATGGCAGAAAAGCTGTATAATGATTTTAATAAAATAAATATTAAAGAAATAAAATCGGGGGTATATTTTGTCCGATTAATTGACAATGAAAAAGCATTAATTAAAATATTTATTCTTGAAAAAGTAAATTATTAGAGACATGAAAAAGCAACTATTATTATTACTTATTGGAGTTACCGTTTGCATGAGTTCACTAGGGCAAAGCCATAATGGATTTAAATATCAAGCGGTATTGAGAGATAATGACGGGAAAGTTATTGCTGATGAGGAATTGGCCTTGCGAATATCAATTTTGCAAGGGTCAGAATCAGGTTCAATAATATATACTGAAGAACACCAAAAAAGCACCAATGCTGTTGGCTTAGTTCATTTAAACATTGGAACAGGAAATGTATTGCTCGGTGATTTTGTGGGAATTAATTGGGGAAGCAATGATTATTTTATGCAAATTGAATTAAACAGAAATAACGAAGGATTTGTTGTTTTGGGAATTTCACCTCTCTTATCGGTGCCCTATGCAATACATGCCGAAAGTGTTACAAATAACGATGATGCCGATGCCGATCCATTAAATGAAATTCAAACCTTGTCTATACAAGAAAATACCATTTACCTTTCGGATGGTGGTTTTGTAGAATTGCCAGAAAGCTCTGGTTTTAGTGGCGATTATAATGATTTAACTAATCAACCTAATTTGGAAGGTGATGTAACGGGTGAATTGAATCAATCATCTGTTGATAAGTTAAAAGGGCGTGAATTATCTACTAATACACCAGCAAATGGTCAGGTTTTAAAATGGGACGAAAATTTACAACAATGGGTTCCTTCTGACGATGCTTTAGGTGCAGCTGGATCTACCGACGGAGTTGTTAGTTCAGTTGGTTTTTCGGGTACTGATACCAAAAAACTTACGCTTAACAGATCAAATGGTTTGGGTGCCTTGGAAGCAACATTTACCGATCAAGTTGCTGATGCTGATGCTGATCCAAGCAATGAGCTTCAAATAATAAGTATTTTGAACGATTCTATTTATTTAAGTAATGGAGGAGCAATTAAACTGCCAGAATCCTTTAGTGGCAACTACAATGATTTAGTTAATAAGCCAGTTTTAGCAGGAGATGTTACAGGTAATTTAGAAGAAAATTTGGTAATAAAAATTCAAGGAAAAGATGTTTCAACAAATAACCCTGGCAACGGACAGGTTTTGAAATGGAACAATAGCGAGCAAAAATGGATACCCTCTGATGATGCATTAGGAGCAGCTGGAACAACCGATGGGGTTGTTGAATCTATTAGTGTAAGCGGAGATGTAACAAAAACTATTACATTGATTCGTTCCAATAGCATGTCTTCAATCTATGCAACATTTACCGATAATGTAGATGATGCTGATGCAAATCCAAGCAATGAAATTCAGGATATTGAACTTAATGGCACCAATCTCTCAATTACAAGTGGTGGAACGGTTGATCTCTCAACAATTCAAGATGGTTATGAAGCCAATACCGATGAACAAACTTTAACTATTGAGGATGATTCTTTAGCCATTCTTAATGGTAATAAAGTTGATTTATTACCTTACAAAGATAATACGGATGAGCAGCAGTTATATTTGTTTGATCAGGAATTGACGATATCGAATGGAAATACAATTGATTTATCAGTTTTACCCGATAGTGTTATTGATGATGATGCAAATCCAGTAAATGAAATTCAATATTTAACAGCCAGCTCAGATTCTTTAAAAATTTCTGGAGCTGGGGGTATTGCATGGCCAAATGGCATGAATCTTTTTACTACTGATGGAGCCAATGTTTTATTACCAAATGGAAATTTAGGATTAGGAACTGGCACACCAACTGGCAAATTAGAAGTTAAGGGAAATGCAGTAGATACCCCTGATGATTTATTATTTGGAGTAATAAATAATAACGGAGATACTATTTTTGCTGTTTATCAAGAAGGCGTAAGAATTTATGTAAACGATTCTCCAACGAAAGCTATTGGTTCAAGAGGAGGATTTGCTGTAGGTGGTTATTCTTCAGGTAAAGGAACTCTTACTAATGAATATTTAAGGGTAACTCCCGATAGTGTTAGAATTTATGTTGATGAAACAAATGCAAAAGCTTTAGGTTCACGCGGAGGATTTGCAGTTGGAGGTTATAGTTCTGGAAAAGGAATCGGTGCAAACGAATATTTACGAGTTACACCTGATAGCGTTAGAATTTATGTTGACGAGTCAAGTACAAAAGCTTTAGGCTCAAGAGGAGGTTTTGCAGTGGGAGGCTATAGTTCAGGATGGATAATCCGGAGCAAACCCTGCCACTCATTCCGATGATATGCTGCCACTGATTCCGGTCAAAGGCTGCCACTTT
>JAEINW010000173.1 GCA_016342715.1 Salinivirgaceae bacterium
ATTTATCCATTTTCAAATCTTAAAATGATTTTTAAAATCCTTGCAGATTAATCTACGAAAGTATTGGATGTCTGAAATTACTGAAAACTCATTGGCTTCATATTCTCTTCTATTAATTCAGTTTTCTTTTTTCTTAGTAGTTTTTCTAAACCACTAACAACGTCTTCGCTTTGTAATCGAAGAAATTACTGAACAAATAATATTTTTCTAGCCTCTAAATTCATTTTTTAATCGTTTTTCCAAAAATACGAAATTTATCTTAAAGGAACAATTTGCAATTATAACGCCAAGCTTATTGCCAACGGATGGTATAATAATAGTTGCAATTTACTTGTAACTACTTTATTTCTTTTATACTTTTATACTTTTATTTCACTTTTCCTTTTTTGTATTCTATTTTCAATCTTCTCAAATAATTACAAGTTTAATATTTCTTCATTTAAACCAATTCCTTTAAAATTTAGGCTAGTAAATTCTCCAATTTGGATTTCCATTTTTCCCAATCTGGCATTTCTTTAGTTTGCAAATCAAGGAATTTTTGCGTGTGGTCGTGATAAACTAAATGGCACAATTCATGAATAATTACATACTCAATACAGCCTTTGGGGGCTTTTATTAGTTCGGGATTTAATATTATTTTTCCTTTTGGAGTACAACTCCCCCATCGTGTTGGCATTTTTCTAATTGATAATGGGAAATTGATAGTTGATAATTTGTGGCGTGTGCCAAATTTTTCAACTATGGGATTAGCTATTCGCCTGAATTTTTCTTTTGCTTTTTCTAAATACCACAATTCAACAAGTTGTTTTACACGGCTTTTATCAGAAGTATAAACATTCAAAAATTTCCCTTTTAATATTACTGTTTCTTTTTCTTTATTTTCAATTTTCAATTCTCCATTATTAATTTGAAGAATGTATTGCCTACCCAAGTATAAATGTGTTTCACCACCAATATATCTGCGAGCTGGTGTCTTTGGATGAAAGGATAAAAAGAAACTTTGCTGTTTTATTATCCAAGCGGCTTTCTTTAAAAGTTTTTCTTTGATTTTGTCAAGCGAACTATCAATAGGTGCTTTCACCAATACATCTAAATCAGGAGTTACTGTAATCCCCAATGTTTTTCGAGCGGAATATTCCACTAGAAAATCAATCTTTTTGCTACCAAAATTAATTGATAATGGATAATTAATAGTTGATAATTGTTGAGACCCCATTATTTCGTGTTTTTTGAAGTTTTGATTATCGAAACCAATAATTTTAGTAATTCTTCAATATTCAGTTTAAAAGAATTGTATTCTTTTTCTTTAAGATAATCCGACCTAAATAGTAATTCAAGCCAATAATCAGTTTCGTTAGCTTCTTTTAAAGCTATCGATAACTTATGAATAAAATCAGCCTTACTTTCGGCATGTTCTGATTCACGAACTAATGCCCCAATAGCTGTTCCAGAGCGCAACAACTGTTTTGATAAAACAAACTCCTTTTTATTTTCAACCAAATACTGATATAGTTTTACAATTCGCAAAGCAAAATCAAAACTTTTTGATTTTATTATATTGTTTTTCATTATCAATTTTCAATTAATAATTTTCAATTATTTGTAACGTAATTTCGCAACTTCAAGACACCTGTTGGCAATTTCATCCATCTCACCAAATGAAAGACTGATATTGTATTTATCCCGCACTTCATCAATTAAATAATCGCCAATTTCAATTTGGAGTTTTCCAGTAATATTTGTTTTGAATTGCCAATCAATAATTGGTTTACTATTTTCAAGAACCGCATATTTAATTAGTTCATCAATTTGCAAAGCTGTTTGAACCGATATTTGAGTTTTAACTATAGTATCCTGCACCTTTTCATTCAATGATTCAAGCGTTAAACCATAGAAGGCTTTTGCTATATCTTTTTCTCGAAGCGCTTCTGGTATATCATTATCGGTATGAGCCAATAGGTTGTTCATAATCTCCTGAACTTTGCTTAGATATTGAGCTTCATCTATCCGTTTTGCTTCGTAATCGGCAATAGTTTCTTTTAGCATTTGCGAAAATTTCTTGTAAAATGCAGGATCTTCCTCCATTTTCTCTGTTATATGCTTAGCCGTACGACTTGCTATTTTATCTGCTTTAGCAGCTTTGCCTGTTGTATTTTCTACTTCTTGCTGGAATTTATCTTTGTCAAAAATGTTTACCAACTCGGTTATCACTTCAACCTTTTCTGTGGTTATATGCGTATCAATGAGTTTTTGAATTTGGCCTTCGTATTGTTTGTAGTCTACGGCATCAGAATAGCGTTCAACCACAGCCATACGAAGCTTCATGAACATAGTTAAATCTTCTTTGTAGCGAATGATAGTTTTTTCTTCCACTTGTTTATGAAAGTCCATCGAAGATAAAGCCAATTTCAAGGCTTTTGCAAAGGCTGCTAGTTTATCGTAAAAAACCACTCGGATAGCTTCATCTTTTAAAAGGATTTGATAAGCTTCGGCATCACGTTTATTGACAATAGATTTGAAAATATCCCAAAGTTCGGAGTGTTTTTGAGGGAGTTTTTTAATTTCTTCCTTGATATTAACCAGAGTACCCTCCAGATCATCCGCATCAAAATCTTCAAAAGAAGAATATAAAAGTAGCGCATCATCTAAGTTTTCAATTACCCCATAATAGTCGATAATGTAGCCAAATTCTTTATCGGGATAAATTCGGTTCACTCTGGCAATGGCTTGCAAAAGTTTGTGACTTTGCAAATTACGTGTGAGGTATAAAACCGTGTTCTTTGGTTCGTCAAAGCCTGTTAGCAATTTATCAACTACGATTATTATTTCAGGGTCTTTCTGATTTTTAAAACGGCTGATAAGATTCTTTTCATAGCTTTTGGAATTACCATGCTCATCCATCATTCGTTTCCAAAAGCGATTTTCTTTCTCGTTTGATTTCTCATAAGCACTGTCTTCCCCTTCTCGATCGTCAATGGACGAAATCAAAACTTCACTACTTACAATTCCAATTTCATCTAAAAACTCTTTGTAACGAATGGCATTTATCTTTTTATCACAAACCAATTGTGCTTTAAAAGGTGTGCCTTGCCAATTGTCCCTAAAGTGCAAACTGATATTCCATGCTATGGCATATATTTTTTGTTCGGCACTATTCAATTGATCAGCCCGACTAAATTTCTTTTTAAAATCGGCTTTTTGATATTCGGTTAAAGGTTCAGAAACCATTTCAAAGAAGGTGTCTAATGGGCTTGCATTCACAACTTGCCTTGCCAATCTTCCTTCGTATAACAAAGGAACAACAGCTTTATCGCTCACTGCTTGGTCAACAGTGTAAGCATCGATAATGCCGCCAAATTTGGCAGCGGTGCTTTTATCTTTTTTGAATAATGGCGTACCTGTTAATGCAATAAAACATGCATTGGGTAAAGTCTTTTGCATTTCAATATTGAACGTGCCATTTTGCGAACGGTGACCTTCATCAACCAAAACAAAAATATCATAACTCTCCAAGGGCTTCTTTATCTTTTTCATAGCAGCCACAAACTTGTTGATAATGGTAGTTACTATTGCATCACCTTTATTTTCGAGCAATTCAACCAAACGTTGACCCGTAGTTGCATTTTCAACAAATCGGCCACACTTCCGGAATGTTCCGGTTATTTGCCTGTCTAAATCGGTACGATCGGTAACTAATATAATTTTAGGATTTCGAATGGATTTTTCCATGGCAATGGCTTGTGCCAACATAACCATAGTAAGTGATTTTCCACTGCCCTGCGTGTGCCAAATTACGCCGCCAAGACGACGTAAGCCCGCATCCCCAGCCCTTCTCCCAGTGGGAGAAGAGAGAAATGGTTCGCTGAATTGACCTTCTTTCCTATAAGTAGATGGAGAAATATCAAAATTTAATATCTTTTCAAGTACTAATTGTGTTTTTTCAAAGACTTCTTCATTTTTAAATCGGAGAACATGAAAACCTAATGATGTCAGGTATTTTTCTCGTTTTGTATCTTTCGTTACTTGCTCATGTAAATCATGTACACTACCATCAAGTTCAATAATTAGTTTTTTTGAATGACAATAAAAATCTACAATATAATGTCCAATTTGATGTTGTCTTCTGAACTTTAACCCATCTAACTTTTTGTTTCTTAATATATTCCAAAGTAACTCTTCCGATGGTGTTTGATTTTTGCGTAATTCCCTAACTTCCTTTAATAATCCAGAAAACTCAAAATTTGCTCTATAAGTTACAAAGCTTCTACCCTCCTCCCTTTGGGAGGAGTCGGAGGAGGGAGAAGACTGAAGTGTATTTATACGCTTCATAGTCTTCTTAATGGCGAAATATTGCTGATAACGAGTTATTTTTTTTGTAGCCTCATCAAATAAGATAAAATTGAAAGTTATATCAAGCAGGCGTTCCGGTCTACAAAGGTTGTATAAATATTCATCTTGAACGGTAGTTAAAATATTCTCATTCTCCAAAGCATCAAAGTATTGTCTTACATATTTAAATCGATCAGAAAATAATTTATTTTTTTGCTCAATGGTTAGTGGGCTGTTCTTAATATTTTGCAATATGCTTTTGTATTTTATTTCTTCCGATTCTGAATCAAATTTCTCATTCCATTTAGAAAAGAATTTTGCTTGAGTATTATTGCTCCCATAAACAGCATTATTTGACGATATGCACAGCAATAATTGAGAATACACATATAACTGACGGATACCATCATCCTGCTGATTCCGTAGCGTCTGACTTATTGCCTGTTTTAAAGGCTCTTTCATATCGGGTCGTTTGCATTCAATAATACAAAGAGGAATACCATTTACAAACAACACCAAATCGGGGCGATAATGCTCTTTGCTGGTGGAGCGCATTACACTAAACTCCTCTGTTACATGAAACACATTGTTCTCCCAGTTTTTCCAGTCGATGTATTGTAGTGTGAAGCTTTTTTTATCTCCATCAATGCTTTGTTCCAGTGCTTTACCTAGAGTAATTATATTATAAACGGTTTCACTGGCATGGATGTACCCTTCGTTCATGGGTAAGTCTTTCAAAGCAAGAATACCACGTTCAATATTTTCATCGGTAAAAATGCTTGTTTTGTTGGCACTTACACGAATACTGTTGATCTCTTTCAACTGCTTGCGCAAAACATCTTCTAAAAGAACATTGGTTGTTTTACCACCACGTAAGTGCAACGCTTCTTCAGGAGTGAGGTAGTGATAGCCTAAATTCTGCAACAATTGTAAAGCAGGTATCTGGCTGATATGGTCTTCTTTAAAACTTGGAGTATCCATTATTTTTTGATTTTTTAGAGAATTCTTACTTCATTATGGTCAATTAAACCTTTCCATTGATTATCTCTTAATCTTCCTCAATCTTTTCAATTCCATCTTTCTCTAGAAATATATAGAATTGATTTCAATTGTTTTTTTATATCTTTCAACCTTGAGTGACTAGTTGTTGTATTTTCGTATGTTTTATAACATGACGCAAACAATATAAAATTGACTTACTTTTGACAAGTCATTTCCCTCGGGAAAAGGACGTGGTTGGCCGCAATACCGTAATTGCGGCTTTTTTATTTCCTCTGGTTTGCCTCTTTATAAGCCCATAGACGTTTTTGAAGTTTTAGTTTATCATCAACAATATGAGCGGTGATTAACCAGTAATCGGGTAATACCTTTTCTAATACCACCACAAAATCTTTTTCCTCAAACCAGAAATAATCTCTTAACTTACCATTGCCTTCTGTAAATTGAAAAGTTCGTATTCTGGCATCATTGCTATTTGTAAGAACAGGCTTAATCCAATGAACTCTATTGGCTCGCTGCGGCTCAAAAACCCTCCGTTTTGAAATATTTCCTTGCCTAGTAATCGTATGTACAAAATCGTGTTTAAATTCTTTAAAATACTCCGGCTGACCAACATGTTTTGATAAAGCTTGTTTTATTACTACTACAACTCCATTAACATCAATAGGATTTTCGATAAAATCATCACAAAACCGAGCATACAACT
Organism: Salinivirgaceae bacterium; assembly: GCA_016342715.1. Lineage (GTDB taxonomy): Bacteria > Bacteroidota > Bacteroidia > Bacteroidales > SZUA-534 > JAEINW01. Next base: position 6,035 of record JAEINW010000173.1, read on the forward strand.
CTCGCATTTTTTCTTCCTCCTCCTCAGGTTCGAAACCTAAATCATCAAAATAAGGCTCTAATTCATCCAATTCATCATCCATATTAAAGCTGTTTTGGTTGATGGTCGAAAATATTAAACTTCATTTCCCATGGAGGTGTGCCTTCATCAAGTAGAAATCCAGATTTTTCTTCTAGGTATTGGATGAACTCAAACTTCGATTCATTTTTCGGCAACTCACCTTTTAAAACCCTGCTCTTATAGGCAATTGCTCCAATAAAAAAATCACTTAACTGAAAGAAATGATTATCGTGTGAGCGTAAATGCTGAAATTGTACAAAAGGAGATTCGCCTTTGTGGTAGTTTTCAAAAACCTCCGATATTTTCAGCAATTTTTCCCTGCCACGTGTATCCTTTATGTCCATAAAAACACGATATTCCACTTTTGGGGGATTTGGTCGTAGCAAGTAATACGTCATTTTGTAATAAAAATTATCGTGCGAACCCTGATTGAAATCCTTATGGTTCAGGCGCTCCTTATATTTTAATAAGACACAACGAAATTCGAGGGGGGTGTTGAAGAAGAAGTCGACCAATGCTTTGTAAAAAGGCATTCTAACTTTTGAGAACTTACTCCATTTTATTTCGTTATGGATGCTGTAAGCCAATTTAATGTCTCCAAACTTTTTTATTAATTTGTCATAAGCCAGCCTTGGGACTTTAATGTAGCCAATGCACATCACAGATATTTTATCGTGCTCCAAATGGCAACTCTCATCAACAAATAAGTCGTAATTCATAGGCTTATATTAATTAATATCTAATTTCAATCGTTTTTTTCCCGTTAACAAAACCTGCATCATGCCTTTTTTCTGTTCACGCAATTTTTCGGTTTTGGTTTTAAGTAATTCTATTTCTTTATCAGCTGCTTGGAGAACTTGGGCGATAGCGATTTGTTCTTCTTTAGGAGGATAAATTGTTTTAAGATTAAAGAAATCTGATTTATTAACATTTAATAATCCATCACCACGTGCACCTGAAGTAATTATTTTTTTTAATTGTCTATCCAAACCATAAGCCAAAAACCATTGTTTATAAAATTTTGAATCAACTAAGTTTGTAGGAGTAAAACAGATATAAACAAATGGGACTAATGCACTTTCGAACTCCTCAAGCTTATAGATGCAACCCATAGGGTAAGTTTTTGAATTACCTTTATTATATGCAAAATCATCTCTTTTAAGCTGAGTGTATTTTTTAAGACTATCACCAGCGATTACCCTATCAAATTTATCTTCCTGAGAAATTAAGCCTCGTTTTGAAGAGATTGTCATAATTGAATGACCATCAGCTCCATCATTTACACTTTTAATTTCTGTAAATAGTTTTCCAAGTTTCATTTCTTTCCACTCCCCAATAAACCCTTTCAAGCGTTTTTTGCCCGTTAATAAATTTTGCATTAGCCATTTTTTGCGTAGTTCTTTTTGGGCAATAAGTTGGTTGTTTTTGTTAATGGCGGTGTCCATTAAACTTAATGCTTTGGCTATAGCGCGTTGTTCGGGAAGAGGGGGTATGTTTAACTTGATTGATTTTACAATTTCACCGTTGAGATTTTCTTGATTGCCAGTATTGCTTAAATTCCTTATACTTTCATATTTGTGAATTAAATATTGGAAGACATATCTATTATCAACGATGTTTTCATCTAATATTATTGCGGCACAGGCTTGATTTGTAGTTGCTTCAATATTTAGCATTGCAGTTTTCCCCCTTGTTACCCCCTGACCATATAAAGCCATCAATAGAGTTCCTATCGGAAATAATTTTGTTGATGAATTTTCCAATCCTTCTTCAGTAATATACTCTTCAGCAATATCTATTTCATTGAAATCAATTAACGATGTTGTTATCCAAGGTATATTTCCTTCCCAAAATGTTTTTTTTTCACGGCTAGGCGTTCCGCCAGAAGTGACTTTTGCAATCTTGCCCAATTTCATTTCCTCCCAATCACTTGGAATAGTAGTTTTACTAAAGGGTTTAGTATTGTTATTTTTCATCTAATTGGAAGCTTTTTATTAATTGATTAAATACAGTTTGTGGGTTTATTGCACCTAGCCCCATAGCCTGAAACAATTGTTTACCGGGTAAATTATCGGCAACAGCTGCCGCAAAGTTTTTTAAATCGGTTTTTAGTGTTTGTGGCAATTCAAAAACATCAGCTGCAGTTAATGTAAGTGCCAGTCTAAAGATATCGGTTTTATGTTTTTTTATTTTGTTGCTCTCAATATTTTCACCTTGTGCTTTGCGAGTTGTCATGTCGTTAAATGCCCGAGCTTTTAAGCAAATGAGCGATTCGGTTTTGGCCAGGTGTACTTCGTTTTCAATAAAACTGTGTGTTAATATATAATTGTAATAATCGTCGCTTAGTAAAATGGCAGAAAGGCTATCCAAATCGGCTTCAACCGGAATGGGCGTTAAATGTGCCGGTTCGTTTAACAAAACAGCATCAGGCTTTCGTGAGAATAGTTCTATCATATCGGGAAATGCTTTATTCCCTGGATTGTAAAATCGGTAATATTGTCGTTCACCGGAACTTTTTTCCTGATGCTCATAATTTCCATCCTTCACAAATTGCCAAAATTGCATTACAAATTCAGCGCTTAAGGCTTCAACCACCAAAATCATATCAATATCCTTGGTTCCTTTGGGTTCAAAACCGGCATCTTCCATAATAATGTCACGGGCGGTTCCTCCAATAATAAGATAGTTATTGGGGAAGGCTGCAAAGTATTCTTTAAATAAATCTAATCCTTTTACCATAAGTAATGTTCTAAAATTTGCTCCAGTGCCATTTCAATGCGTTCGTCGGGGTTATCCATCAGGCTTATATATAATGAAAGCGGGTCAACAACTTTCAAGTCATTGTTTACTAATTCAACTATGGGTTCCGGGTTGTATTTCCAAACCTCTAAGCAATATTTACCTTCATATTTGTTAGCATTTGCCAACAGGTTTTGTTTTTTTAATTTAAAATAGATGCCTTTCTCAATGGCATAAAATTCCTGAAGGCTTGGGTTCATGTCGCTGTACTCAGGCAGTGCGCTTGTAGCACTTTTCAATAAAGATGTTCCCTGAGGGATTGCATCAACATAAACCTGCTTTAATACGGGGTTAATCCATAAGTTACGTTTTTGGGCATCAAGCCAAAGTTCATTCCTACTCTTCAAGAAATGAATGTTTTTTTCTTTGTCTCCAATGACTTCAATCAGTTCGTTGCTTTTTAAATTTTCAGCAGCACGGCTTATACCCATCTGATTTACTCCCAATAATGCAGCCAATTCTTTAAAGGTTTTTTGCTCAATTTGCATGCTATCCTTTCTGTCTAATAGATAATACAAAAGCAGCTGTTGGGCTATTGGAATCATATTGGCTTGTTCAATTTTTAGCGTGTTGCCATATTCTTTTAAATCGATAAAAAATTCAGGTGCATACAACTGTTTGTTTGGTACTACAAAAGCTATTCTTTTTTCAATTAAGCGCTTACGGTTAAAGGCTTCCAATTGCTCGAATACAGTTATTACAGGTATTTCCAGTATGGTTTTTACTTGCTGCATATGCTTTTCCAATTGGGCACTGCTAAAGCTATCAGCATTCTTAATTTCGGCAAACAAACATGGCTTATCTGCCAAATAAGCATTGTGCCAATAATACCCTTCTTTAAGATACATGGGTAGCTTATCGGTAAAAACCTTTGTCATGGGCTGAATATCAATCTTTATTCCCAAAACTTCATTTATGTATGCTAGCAACTTCTTCATTTAATATTGTTTAAAAATGCATAATAACATTAGCGTTGTTATTATGCAAATATATTGTTATTATATTGATATTCATAATTTAATATATTTTTGAGTACTGTGTAGCTTTTGTTCGCCATGCATTACATATCCCAATTGATTCGTAAGAAGTCTTGTTTTACCAATATTAAAATCAGGAGTATTCACATGGCTATGCCCATATATCCAAACATCAGGTTGAAGTGTTTCAATGGTATCAAACAATTCGACAGCAAAAGCACTATTCAAAACACTGGTTTTATACTCTTCTGGATAATTCATTAGAGTGGGTACATGGTGCGTTACCACTACAGATTTATTTACATGATTTTCAGAAAGCTCTTGATTAATGAAATTAGCACTCGTTTGATGAAGCTCATTGAATTTAGGTGCTGAAAAACGATAATCCCCATTTTTAATCACACGAAAGTCGCTCATTCCTCTTTCAATGTGCCATTCATTACCGGGGTTTATTTGCGACCATAAGGTTGAAAAAATGAATTTTACATCATCGTGAACAACTGCATGGTTGTTGACTAAAAACACATTTTTTTGAATTTCCTCAATAAAACTACCCGACTTCTCATTGACATCAGAATAATAGTATTCATGATTACCCGGAATCCAGTAAGTAGTTTTAAAGTTTTTTGATAGAACTTTGAAAAAGTCTAAATGCTTGTCAAGTAAATGAAAGGGCACAATATCACCAGCCAATAACAACACATCACCAAAAGGTTGAATTGGATTCTGTTTAAGGAATTCTTTATTGTCGGGAAATTCCAAATGTAAATCGGAGGCGTATTGTATAATCATTATTTCTTCTTTTTATCACTTAGTTTTTTCGGCTCTTTCGCTTTTTCAATCTTCTTTATGCTATCGGCAGTGGGTAAATCTTCAGGCATAGTACCGCCAATTTCTTCAATGGTTTTGCGTACTTTTTTGCCTATTTCATAATGTGTTTTATTGGCTTTTGCTTTGCCTTTTATGTTGTCTTTTCTTAGTTTTTCTTCTGTTTGCGTAGCACGGAACAGATTGGCAGCCAATTCGGTACTTCCCATGTGGTCAAGAATCTGTTGGCTCTTTTTTAGTCCTTTATTTGCATGAATTCCTTTAGCATCGAGTCCGCCATAAAGCCCCATATATCCATGATTCTGAAAAATAGCATATTCAAATGGCTGAATTACGCCAGCTCCTTTTGCAGCATCGGCCAATTGTATATTGTGCTGCTTCATTTCATTTCGCAAAAACAATCGGCGTTCGTCCTCTGTACTCAGGCGGTTGTATTCGTCCATTTGCTGAATTTCCTGCAAACGGGTTTGCATTGCAAAATAAGTTTGGCCTTGCGCTACTACTTCTTTATTAGGATCGGCATTTTGCACTATAAGGTAACAAGCATAGCGAGAGAGCTTTACACTTTCAAATTCGCGCTCTGCACCCGAGCCAATAGCTACCATCTCGGTGAAGTCAACGAAATGGTTTTCGATTGGATGCCCGCTTTTATGGCAGGCTTCTTTTGCTTTTGCAATTACCGAAAGAAAATTTCTGTAACAACTCAGGTAGTTTTGAAAAAAATGACGTTTGAATATTTTTCCTATTTTTCTCTCAACTTATTTTCCTTGC
>JAEINW010000174.1 GCA_016342715.1 Salinivirgaceae bacterium
AGGGTAACTCTTTCCAGATCAGGCTTAAATGTACCTACTAATTCAGGTTTAATATAATAAAAATTTACAGGTGCACTTGAATAATAAATATTCGGACAACCGCTTTCATTTGTTAAAGCTGATACAAAATAGCTTCCTTCTTCAGAAATCTCAAGTATTGCGTTGGTTGCTCCTTCAATTAGCAGGTTATCTTTATACCATTGATATTTTCCATCACCTAAATTATCAATTGAGCAAGAAATAGTTAAGGTTGTTCCACCACAAAAAGCAGTATCACTGTAAACTATCTCTGGAATAGCTCCTTTTAATTGGATATGGAACACCTCTGAATTGCTAGAGGTAAAGTCTTCGGATACCTTAACCCAAAAATATACTTCACGTGAAACAGTAAGGGTATAAGAATTATCTGTTGGATAGACAGGTTCCCATAAGTTAAAGTTGGAGTATCCTTCTAAATCAGGCGCTTCACTGCACATTAGCCAATCAGACCATCCCCAGCCTAAGTAGTCAAGTGTAAAAGTAACCGTTTCCCCCATACAAAATTCTAAAGGTTCGGGAACTGGAACAGGATCTGAAATATAGAAGTCAAAATCTTGAGCCTTTATCAATGTTGACATTGAAATAGCCATTAATAATAGTGTAATTAATTTTCTCATTACATACTTTTTAGTTTAACAATCGAGTGCAATTTCGGGATTCTATTTTCGAACAAAGAATATACGGCGTGACAAAGCGTGACGCGGATCGTGACAAAGTGTGACAAATATATAATGGGTGAATTATGAGACTCTTATGATTTGTATGAATAGAGGAAATCCATTAGGTCGGTTTCCTTTTCTATAGAAAGTTTTTCTCTTAAACGTTGTTTTCTTTTGCGTATAGAGTCTGGTGAAATATTCAAAATTTGAGCAATTTCCTTAGGGTTAAGGTTTATTAATAGGTATGCACATAATCTTAAATCACCTTGTGATAAACTTTGAAAATCGGAATGAAGTTTATTGAAAAAATCACCATGAACTTCTTCAAAATGTAATTTAAAGGTATCCCAATCGGAATCAAGGTTAATATTTGAATCAATTAATTTGGAAATATTTCTAATTTTTGACTCGGTAATTTTTTCATCTTTACACTCAATGTTTTGTACTAAAATTTGAATGTCAGTTAAAATGGTATTTTTATTAACAACATGAAGGGCATTTGAGGCTAGCTCTCGGTTTTTATGTTCAATTTCTTGTTTTAATTGTTCTTGTTTTAATTGGTTTATTTCTTCATTAGCTTTTATTTCTTCTACCAAACACTTATTTTCTGCTTCAGTTTTCTGTAATTCTAATTCGTTAAGTTTTTTCTCTTTTAAAAGAAGTGTATTACGTTGTTTAGATTTAATGTGTCTGTTTCTTAAGGAATAAATAATTAGAAAACTTGTAATGCTAATTAATATAAGAGATAATATCAATATGATAAGGAATAGTTGATTTTTTCGTTCTAAAAACCCAATCTCTTGTTCTTTTTTAACAAACTCATATCTCATTTGAGATTCTGAAACCCATCTCTGACTTTTATCATTTAAAAGTGAATCTTTCCAATTCAAGCTATTTATAAAATATTCAACTGATATATTAGTTTTTCCAATTGCTAAATACGTTTTTCCCAAAAGTTGTGAGCTTTCAATTATTAGGTCTTTATTATTTAGTTGATAAGAAATATCTAATCCTCTTTTTAAATAAATACTAGCTGAATCATATTGGTTTAACTCAAAAAATGAATTTCCAAGATTTATATTGAATTCTGATTCATACAATTTATAATTATTTTTTATTGCTATGTTAAGAGCCTTTTTGTGACTTGTTTTTGCAAGTTGATATCGTTGCTCTTTGAAATGAACAATTCCATTAATACTATATAGTGGGGCCAAAAATTCTTCTCGGTTTAATTTTAAAAATATTTTTTCAGCTTCGGTTATGTTTTCATGGGCTGAGGAATAATTATCAAAATCAGAGTCTAAATTTGCCAGATTAAAGTAATTAATTCCAATTCCTAAAGTGTCATTTAATTCCGTACTGATAACTAAAGCATTCGAAAAGTATTCTTTTGCTTTTTTGTAGTTATTATTATTAGAATATATGATGCCAAAATTGTTATATATAGAATTTAACAAAAACGAAAGATTATTTTTTTTTGCCAAATCAAGAGCTTCAAAATACAGGTTTAAAGCTTTGTCTGAATCGTTCAGGCGATAATATAATACACCAATGTTTAGTGTGGTTCTGGTAATAATTTCATAATCATTTTTTTCAAATGCTTCTTTTCTTATTTCATTAAATGAGACTAGACTATTTTCAAAATCACCACCTTCAAGCTTTTTTATTGCTTTTGTTAATTTCAACATAAGCATATCTTTATCAGAGTTCTGTGCAGATGAAACCCCAATAAGTAAAAAGATAATTAGAGAAATGAAAAGCTTATTCATATTAAAAAGTTTGTAGCTTTCTAAATTAAGAAATCTATCCTACAAAAGTTCTAATTGAGCCAAAAAAAACCGCTCATTGAGCGGTTTTAAATTAGTTTGTATATAAATATCGTTTTATACTTTTTTTAGGAGTTTTAATAAATTCTTGGTTTTGCACTTCAATTTTGGCAATAGACATGTAATTTGGCATCTGTTGATTTAGCTCTTTTTTTTGTCTTTCAAATTCAACGCCAACTTTTTCAGCATTTAAACCATCTTGTTCAACTTTTTCAGTATCAGGGAAAATGAGGGCATGTAATTTTCCATCTTTTTCAATAACTAATGATTCCATAACGTAAGGTAAGCTATTGATTCTGGCTTCTATTTCTTCTGGATAAATATTTTGTCCAGATGCTCCAAGAATCATATTTTTACTTCGGCCTTTAATAGTAATGTATCCTTCTTTATTTATTACACCCAAATCACCCGTTTTAAGCCAACCATTTTCATCGATAGTTTCATTTGTTGCTTCTTGGTTTTTATAATATCCAAGCATAACTTGTGAGCCTTTAACCATTATCTCACCTTCAACTCTTTCAGGGTCGGGAGAATCAATTTTTACCTTACATTGAGGAATAGGTTGACCACAACTGAATTTTTGAGCTTTATCCCATGATGAAAAACTAATCAATGGTGCACATTCTGTCATTCCGTAACCTACCGCATAACGGAACCCAATTTTCTTTAAAAAGCTTTCAACTTCTTTATTAATAGCAGCACCACCAATAATTACTTGTAAAAAATTTCCACCAAAAGCTTCTTCAAGCTGAGCTTTTACTTTTTTGTAAACTACTTTTTTTAATATGGGTATTCCAAGTAATATTTTTGGTAAGCCGCTACTAATTGCTGGTTTTACTTTATTCCGGTAAACTTTTTCAATAATTAATGGCACTAAAACAACTAAACGAGGTTTAATCTCTTTAAATGCCTGAAGTATAATTTGTGGTGATGGTATTCTGCCTAAAAATGTGATGTGACAACCCATTGAAAATTCAACCAGTAGCTCAAATGATAAACCATAAGCATGTGCTAATGGTAAAAATGAAACGATGGTATCGCCTGGATTGAGGTCGATAATATCTATTCCAAATTCAAGATTAGCAGCAAAATTACCGTGCGATAACATTACACCTTTTGACAAGCCTGAAGTACCGGATGTATAGGATATGGTAGCTAGCTCTTCGTGTGGTATTGATTCTAAATGAAATGATTCAGGTGTTAATTCTATTTGAGATTTCTGAGTTTTATTAAATATTTCAACTACGTCATCGGATTGTGCATGCAAAACCGTATAAGAATCTAATGAAATGAAGCCTCGAATATTTGGGAATTTTGAAACATCGAGTTCTTTGAAAATAGAATCTGTAACAAATAAAAATATTGAGTCAGAGTGATTTACAGTATTCACAATATCGGACGGTGTAAAGTCTTGTAAAATAGGTACAGAAACTGTTCCATAGCTTATTGTACTTAAAAACGTGATTGCCCATTTTGAATTATTTCTTCCAATTTGCGCAATTTTATCACCTTTTTTAACACCAAGGTTTTTAAAAGCCTCATGTATTTTTTTTATTTCAATGGCAGTTTCATGATAAGTAATGGTACCCTCCTGAAAATCAGATAAAGCATTTAATTCCCAATGCTTTTTTATACTGTTTTCAATAAGCTCAACAAATGTTAACATATTAGTAATATTAGTTAATACAAATGATGTGTAAATTTTCCATCCAGCGTGTAAAAATATGTTTTATATTATAAAACAAAAAATATATCGTAATAATTCGATTAACATTTAAGTGTTAATAGTGTTTCTTTTATTCGATATGTTAGCATGAATTATTTTTGCTTAATGCACTTATCAACTTAAAGGTTTATGTTTATTGATTATATTTAATGCGATTTAAATAACAGCTTTTATGGGTATATTATTTGCCGATGCAGGAGGTACAAAAATTGAATGGGGATGGCTAGATCAGAATAGCACATCTGAGTTTAAAACTTCGGGGTATAACCCAAATGTTTCTGATGCAAATTATTTACGGCAAGTATTAATAACTGGGTTCCCATCTGAAATTAACGTGAATTCAATTGAGAAAATTGAATATTATGGAGCCGGATGCGGAAGAGAATTTGGTATAAGTAGAGTTAAAAAGGCTTTAAGTACTTTTTTTATAAATGCAAAAGAGATACTAATTGGTACTGACCTTGATTTAGCAGGTAAAGCATTGTTTGGAGAAAAATCTGGAATTGCTTGTATTTTAGGTACCGGTGCAAATGCGGGATTTTACTCAAATGGCATAATAGCAGAAAAAGAATCATCAATTGGTTACCTTCTTGGTGATGAGGGTAGTGGAATGTATTTAGGAAAAGAATTTCTTAAGTGTTTGTTTCGAAATAAATTGGATGTTGAATTGACTGAAAATTTTTATCACGAATATAAATTTTCAAAGGATCAATTAATTGATCAATTATATAAATCAAATAAGCCAAATGTTTTTCTGGCTCAATTTGTTCCTTTTTTGAAAAAACATATTACGAATGAACAAATTAATGGAATTGTAGTAAATGCAATAAAATTATTCAATGTAAATTACATAAATTCATTGCAAGTCAATAATGAGAATATTGGTTTTGTTGGAGGTGTTGCAAATGCTTTTAAATCAATAATTAAAGCTGAGTTTTCTCAGAGAAATATAGTATTCATTGAAAATCCGATTAAATCGATAATTAAGCTAAGCTAAAATAGCTTAGTTCAAATTTTCCAATAAATTATCTACTTCAGTTCTTGTGTCGGTTAGTTTTTGTTTGCACCTTTTTATTAGCTCTGAGGCTTTTTTAACCTTTTCAGAAAGTTCATCCACACTTAATCCTTCTAATTCAATTTCTTCGATTATACTTTCAATTTCTACAATTGCTTTATCGTATGAGAATTTTGCTGGCATATATTATATTTTAAGCAAAAATACAATAACAATTGGAAATTTTTCACTCTTAATAAATAAAAATTACGATTAGATATTGCCTGTACTTTATTTTTTCTTAGCGGATTCTCAAGTTTAAATAGCGGATTCTAATCCAAAGGCATTTTTTACATAAATTACATGGTGTTGAAAATCTAGTCAGTAATAAACTTGTTATTCAGGAAGGTGTTGGCATTTTGTCAGAATTGAATAAACTTAATGTAAATGTATATGCTGAAAATGAAACGCTTATTGTTAATATTATCTAAGTTGAGCGATTGGAGCATAGCGAACAAGCGCTTTACTTAGAGTTAACCCCGACCTAGAAATTGTTGGTTTTCACAATTTGAGTGAAATGAAAAATTTGAAAACCTTACAATAACTCAGTCGATTGAGCAGAATAGCGATAGCTAATCGCTCAATTTGGGTATTATTAACATGCCTGATAGGTGGGAGTCTGCAAAAATGTCAATATATGACATTAAAGGTGAATTACTTTACAATTCAGATATGACAAGGAAACCCATTCATGAAGTAAGATTAGATGTATATACAGGATACTATTTTGTTAAGTTAAATATCAACGGCATAATTTTTGCTAAAAAAGTACTCATAGTACCTAAATAACTAGGTATTTTTTTCATGGGTTAATGGTTGCAAAACACTCTAGGATTTTCCTTTGAGTGTTTTGTTTTTTATCACCATTTAGTGTATTTTTAACTAGATTAAAACTACTCGAATGAAAAAATATTTATTAATATTTACATACCTACTCATAAACTTATTTTTAAATGCTCAAGTAAATAAATATGGCTACCCTTTATATACATATTATGGGCCTGATGAAATTGGCTCAAATGACCAAAATTGGAATGTCGTACAGTCTCCGCTTGGTTTTATTTATGTTGCAAATAATTTGAATGGAGTACTAGAGTATGATGGAGAAAATTGGAAGAGCATAGCAGTCAGTGATGAAATTGATGTCCGTTCTTTAGCTGTTAATAAAGATGGAATTGTTTTTTTGGGGGGGTCTGGAGAATTTGGATGTTTATTATCAACTACTTATGGAAAGTTAGAATACAAATCGTTGTCAAGTAATTTACCCGATACTTTAAAAGGATTTAATGTATGGAATGTCTTCTGTCAAGATGATACCGTTTATTTTTCGGCCTCAAACGAAAAACTATTTAAATATATATTTCCTAATGATTCTCTTATTCAAATATCTCTTCCAAAACATACTTTTAAATCATTTTATTTAAATGATAATATTTATTGTGCAAGCATAGCAACAGGTTTGTATAAAATTCAAGATACTACTTACAGCTTAGTTAAAAATGGCAATTTTTTTGCCGAGAAGGATGTTTTTGAAGTGTTATCAGATTTTCTGAATGATTACGTGGTGACAGGTAAGGCTGGAATTTTTAAAAGTAATTTTGATTCAGGAGTATTCACGAATGTTTTAAAAACTAAAGCCTTTAATTATTTAAAAGATGTTTATACCTATTCCGCTTATAAAAATAAAGATAATTTTATTCTTGGAACTCTAGGAAAGGGGTTGATTATTATTAACAATAATGGTTCAATTGACGCTATTTTGGATAAAGAAATAGGTATCCAAGATCACTATAGTCTTAATGTTAATCAATATAATAATAATATATGGACCACTTTATCTTTTGGAATATCTAGTGTTGAGTTCAATAACCCAATTCGAATTTTTAGTGAAGAGTCAAAATTAGAAGGGTATATTAATGTTATATATAAGTTTAAAAACACATTATATATTGGTACTGATGTAGGATTGTTTTATTTAAAATTTGATGTTTTTGGATTGCCTTCTTTTATTAAAGTTGATGGAATTGATGATCAGGTTTTTTCTATTGCTAAGATAGTGGATCAGAAAACAAAAAAAGAAATATTAATCGTAGGTGGAACTACTCAAGGCTTATTTGAGGTAGATCCTGTTTATAAAAAAGCTAAATCTCTAGAATCAAGAATTAGAAATTTAAAGAAAGTATTTTCCAGAATAGATGAAAACAAACTTAAGAACGTAAAAATAAAGGTGTTTAAATTATTAACGTCACATGATGGAAGAATGTGGATTAATGATCGTAAATCGTTATTTTGTTTGGAATTAAATAATAACGAATTCAATATTGCACACGATAATTTTTTAATTAATGAAATATTAAACTCTTTAATTGAAGATGAGTTTGGTAACATATGGGGTGCTACAAATGCAAATGGAATAGTCCAAATATCAAATCCATCAAAGGGCGGATCGATAAAATGGTATAATGAATCAAAAGGCTTGCCTGGCAAAAGCACTTTGCGAGTTTCAAAATTTAGAAATGATGTTTTTGTTAATTCAAATAAAGGAATATTTAAGTACAATAATGCCAATGATGAATTTAATTTAAGTATTATTATACCTGATAAACAGAATGTTAGTGTATCTAGGTTTGTGCCGCTTGCTAATGGCTCTTTTATTATTAATGCGAAAGAAGACGATAATTTTAATTTGATGCAGTATCAGCCAAATAAGAATACCTTTGAATTAAAGGAGACATATTTTAATAGAATTAAAAATTTTGAAATTGAATATATTTTTGAAGATACTACTGAGAATATACTTTGGATTGCTTCTGCAAATAAATTATACACATACAACTTAAATACAACTTTTAAGCCGAATGATAAGTTTAATGCTTTTGTGCGAAAAGTTCAAGGTGTCGATACCATATACTTTTACGGCACATTTAACGGTGAATATAAGAAAAGTGTAGATGGATACTATCCTTCAAAAAAGCAAAGTGGGTTACAAAAACCTATTATTGATTATACTCATAATGATTTAACTTTTCATTTTGCTGCTCCTTACTTTGAAGCTCCTGAGGAAATCGAATACTCTTATAACTTAGAAGGATTTAAAAAAGATTGGTCGAAATGGAATAAAGAATCAAAAGCTGTTTTTACAAATATTAATCAAGGTGAATATACTTTTAAAGTTAAAGCTAAAAATGTCTATGGCATTGAAAGCTCGGTAGGAGAGTATTCTTTTACAATTCTTCCTCCTTGGTATAGAACAATAGTTGCATATTTTTTATATGTGTTGGTTGGGTTAATTTTAATTTGGGTAATTGTTAAATTGTACACAAGAAAATTACAGCAAGAAAAAATAATGCTTGAAAAAATTGTTCGAGAACGAACTGCTGAAATTCGTGAACAACGTGATCAAATTGCGGGACAAAAACAAAGTATTGAAGATAGTATTCAATATGCCAGTAGAATTCAAAGAGCTATTTTACCTTCAACGGAATTGGCAAATGATATTTTGCCAGAGTACTTTATTTTATTTAGACCACGTGATATTGTAAGTGGCGACTATTATTGGATGAATAGAATTGCTAATAAAACCATTTTGGTTGCAGCCGACTGCACCGGACATGGGGTTCCCGGAGCGTTTATGAGTATGCTGGGAGTTTCTTTTTTAAATGAAATTGTTATAAAAGAACAGGTGTTGGAACCGCATGAAATTCTAAATAAACTTAGACAACGAGTTAAAAAAACTTTAAAGCAAGAGGGCAAAGATGGTGAAGCAAAAGATGGAATGGATGTTGCTATTGTTGTAATTGATGATGAAAAGAAGAAACTTTACTTTTCAGGAGCTTATAATCCAGTATATATTTATCGCAATAATGAGTTGATTGAAATTAAAGCCGATAGAATGCCCATTGGAATTTACATTCGTGAAAAGGAATCATTCACTTTGAATGAATTCGATTACCAAAAAGGTGATACTTTCTATATTTTCTCCGATGGTTATCCCGATCAATTTGGTGGCGAAAAAGGTCAAAAATTTCGTTCCAAGGCTATGAAACAACTAATGCTTGATATTCAACCAAAATCAATGTGCGAACAAAGAGATATTTTAAACACTACTATTGAAGATTGGATGGGTGAGCAAGAGCAAATTGATGATATGGTAATTATTGGCGTAAGATTATAATAATAAAGTATTGCTAAAAAACTTTAATAAGTTATATTTGTGCCTCAAATATTAAAATTCCTTAAAACACATGAAATATTCAATTCTAGTTTTGCTTTTTCTTGCTCTTTTTATTTCTTCTTGTAACGACGATTTTGATATCAATAGTGATTGGGAAGATATAACAATTGTATATGGCATTCTTGATCCTTCGGATACCGTTCATTATATTAGAATTAACAAAGCTTATATTGGCACGGGTGATGTTTATGAAATGGCTCAGCAATCCGACTCTATTCAATATCAAAACATACTCGATGTTCGATTAATTGAATATCAATTAATTTCAGGTGGCGAAAGTTTACCATTTGATGCGAATAGCTGGGAGCGTACAACTAGGGATACCATTCATTTAGATAGAACTGATGAAATTGAGAAATTAGACTCAAATTATAATGGTGACCCAGGAACTTTTGCACGCGACAATAATTATCTGTACAAAACTACAGAGCTTTTAAAAGAAAAACATAAATATAAATTAGAAATACATATACCAGGGAAAAAAGAAATTGTAAGTTCTGAAGCTTATATGATTTATGATTTAAGGGTAAATAAAATACAGAATCCTGTCATGAAATTTAATATGGCGAATGAAAAAACATCTCAAGAAATTGAATGGGAGTCGGCCGTGTATGGTAAAATATTTCAACCATATCTTTTGTTTCACTATGGCGAAATTACAGCAGGAGATACCACCTTTAACACTGTAAAAATTGAATACAACGAGCATGTTGTTAATCAGGTACGGATTCCAGATAACTATTTAGGAGCAAAGATGTCTCAAGCCATTGGAGGAATAAAGTTCTATGAATCTTTAAAGCAACAAATACCGGTTAAAAGTAAAAATATAATTAGAGTATTTGCTTCTATTGATGTTGTTTTTCTGGCAGGTGGAAACGAATTTTATAATTATTTAAATGTATCAAGTACTACTATTAGCTTTGGGCAAGAACCCCCTGAATTTTCAAACATTATAAATGGTGTTGGTTTGTTTGATGCCCGTTATAAATATGTAGTTAAAGGAAAACAAATAATTCCGGAGTCATTAGATAGTTTAGCCAATGGAAGATTCACAAAAAACTTAAATTTTGTGATGGGTTCATTATAGTTACTGTAAAAATAAAATTTTAAGGTTAATATAGTAAATTACCCCCAACGAGTTACATACTATTTGGGGGTAATTTTATGTCTTTTTGTCATTGTGTCAGACAAATGTGTAAGTCAAATATTTATAATACGACAAAATTACGCAAGAATTGCTGAATTGCTGGATGGCATAATCATTGAAAAGAAGTATGAAAATTGAGTAATAAATTTAAAACAATATTATAAAATGGGTAAAATAATTGGAATAGATTTAGGTACAACCAACTCGTGTGTTTCGGTTATGGAAGGTAATGAGCCAGTTGTAATTCCTAATAGTGAAGGTAAAAGAACAACACCATCAATGGTAGCTTTTGTTGAAAATGGCGAAAGAAAAATTGGTGATCCGGCAAAACGTCAAGCCATTACAAATCCAGCAAAAACTATATCATCGATAAAAAGATTTATGGGTGAGAAGTATGATTCAATGGCAAAAGAAATCGGAAGAGCTCCTTATACTGTAATTAAAGGAGATAACAATACTCCTAGAGTTCAAATTGATGATAGAAAATATTCACCGCAGGAGATTTCAGCAATGATACTTCAAAAGATGAAGAAAACTGCTGAAGATTATCTTGGTCAAGAAGTAACCGAAGCAGTAATTACTGTTCCTGCTTATTTTAGCGATGCGCAACGCCAAGCTACCAAAGAAGCTGGAGAAATTGCAGGTCTTATTGTCAAAAGAATTATTAATGAACCTACCGCAGCAGCATTGGCATATGGTCTTGATAAAAAAGACAAGGATATGAAAATTGCAGTTTTCGA
>JAEINW010000175.1 GCA_016342715.1 Salinivirgaceae bacterium
CCCAATATATGGCATAAAAAAAACTCATGGTGAAACTAAATGACCACCTGATTTTATGAATCGCTCAATTTAGGTAACAATAGCTTTATCAATATTGCCAGAATCAATACTAATTTGATCAGGTTTAAGGAATAAAACTTTTCTAATATCAATTGATGATGGGTCAATTTCGTTTCGCTCACCATCAGCAAGGGTATTTCTCCAATAGGCTGTCCAGTTCTTAATATTTGTCATTTATAAAAGATTTTGTCAATAGTTTTGGTTGAATATTTAATGTTGTTGATAGAAAGACCTTATCCAATTATTTGCATTTAATAGTCGAACTAAAAACGACCTTGTCTTTTTTTATAAAATAAGCAGATAACTTTTTTTATAAAACATAGCTGTTATGAAAGCATTTCTTCTATACAAAATCATTTGCCACCTCCATTTCTTTCGGCTCCAAAGCCTCCCTCATTACCTGCTGCAATAACATTTCATTTTGCTGCTGGCTGCTTTTTATGCTTTCTTCCAATTGGTCTAGGAATATCATACACTTTCAATTAAGTTCATATTGTTTATCAATTCAATAGCATTCTCAAAGTCATAATATCTTTCTTTCACAATTTCAGCTTGATAATCTAAAGGAAGATATTCACCCCATTTTGAGAATCCAATTAATGATTCATTCTCTGTTAGTTCTACTTTTAAGTAATCATTAATCCGTTCATATTTTTCATTTATTTCTTGAACTAAATTCTTAAAAGTAAACTTGTCGATTTCCAATTCAAATGTACTACTATGGTCATCAAAGGACGGTTCAATTCCTGTCAATGACAAAAGAAAATTCAGACTCTTATTAATCTTAGAACCAGTAAAAGTATAAATCAAAATCTTGCCTTCTTTCTCAATAAAAGGACAATCAAATTTGAAGTCTTTAACTGCGAACCCTTTAAAATCGTGTCTCATTTCGGCAATAACTTCGCAACTGCTCTTGTCTAGTTCAGAGTAATTTTTATTGCTTTTTAAAATACTAAGCATTTCTTCTCTAATCCGATTTTGGATGTTACCACCACCTCCGAAAAACTTAGGTTTTTTTCCATCACTCGCAGGTATTACAATAATCTTGGAGCCTTTAAAATCAATATCTACTATTTTCCAAATTTTGGCTGCAAGTAAAATATTCTCATCAATTCTAACTTGAGGTGAAAATGGAATATCACCAATTTTTTTCCCAGAATGAAGTACTTTAAAATTTGGTTCTGTTTTAAAAACACTATAAAATTCACGAGAATTCACAATATTTTCACCTTCAATTCCGAGAATAAGTTCACGGTCAATATTTTCCAAATAGTCTAACTCAATAAACTTATCAATCAGAGTATTGATTTCTATTTCTGTGATTTCTTTAAATGTTGGATTGAGTCTTATTCGTTTAAATAATTCTGATCTTGGACAGCCTGAAAGTTGCTTTGCAATTGAAAGTAACTGGTGCAGAAGAATATCAAATGGCTTTTTCGCAGTGTTAATAGGTTCTAAAAAACCTGATTTGTAAAGATTCCAGCAAGCTAACGATTGTAATAAACTCCATTTATTGGTAGCGTACAAATTCACAATACTTTTTTCACCTTCACGGCGACCACTACGCCCAATTCTCTGTACTAAAGAAGAAACAGAATGTGTAGAATCAATCTGTACAATCTTATCTACTGTGCCAATATCAATACCAAGTTCTAAAGTTGAAGTACAAGAAATGCAAAAATTAAAGCGTTCATTATTTTTGGCAAAGTGTTCGACACTTTCACGGATTTCTTTGTCAACCGAAGAGTGGTGAGAGTAATAAAATTTGTGCCCGTTAACTCTATCCGATATTTTACGTAGTTTAACAGCAATTTCCTCTGTTCTCCCCCGGCTGTTTGGGAAAATTAAAACCTTATTTGATGATGTTTCTTTATATAAATCCTTTAGCAAATCCAATGATAATTCGGTAGAATTATTCTTGAAATATTTGAATTTAGCTTCCGTTTCCTTTTGTGCCTTATCCAACAGGATTTTTGTTGAATCAATATCACCCGTTAAACGTTTTGCTTCAATATAATTGTCATCACCAATTGTTGCTGATAATCCGATAGTAGTAATTTTAGATTTATTGACTTGTTGAATTCTTGAAAGAATAGACATTAACTGTAAACCTCTGTCAACGCCAAGAAATGAGTGAATTTCATCAATTACTATATATTTCAAGTTACCAAACAGTGTTGAAACATTGTATGGAGCATTAACAAACATTGCTTCCAAAGATTCAGGAGTAATTAAAACAATGCCGTTCGGATTTTTTATAAGATTAGTTTTTAAAGATTTCTTTGCTTCGCCATGCCATTTTGTAACGGAAATTTCTAAGTCCTTGCATAAGTCTTCTATTCGATAAAATTGGTCGTTTATTAATGCGATTAAAGGTGAAATATAAAGAACTTGAACACCTATTGAATTAAAATCAGTTTTTGAAAGGATTGGCAAAAATGCGGCTTCTGTCTTTCCTGATGCTGTGCGAGATGCAAGAATGTAATTATTATCAGTCGATATGATTTTAAAAATAGCTGCGGCTTGAATTGGGCGCAACGATTCCCACCGTTTATCACGGATAAATTTTCGAATAGGTTCTGATAATAAATTATATGACATTATTTTAGAGCTCTTCTATACCATCAACTAAAGATTCCTCTGGTCTTTCATCCGAAATTTCAATATCTGAAATAAGAGATTTTTTTTCGGCATCTGGATTTTGTCTTAGGATGCTCAGAATATTCAGAAAATCGCGAATTACTTCCCTTGGTGTTAGAAATTCACTCGCACCTGGCTTATTAAACATTTCCTCCATAAACAATTGAATGTCTTTATCATTTATGTTTATACTAACATCAAAATTCGTATCGAATATTTCTTTTAGTTTTTTGAGTAGAACAAATATTTCATTATGATTTAGCGGAACAAGTTTAATTACAGGTTGTGCCAAATCTCTATATTCTAATGTTTCAAACTTATTAGTTTCTAGGCGAGTTTTGAGGGCGTCGTAGCTAAATAAACCACGTCTTTCATTTTCTAAGAATTCCTTTGTTCCTGCAAAATTTATAAATAAATTTGATACTTTACCTTGAAAGCAATCATTGAATATCGAAAGAACTTTCTCATAGTTCTTAGCTCTCGTATTTGCCATAGAAATTTTATACAAATTAATTGCTTCGTCAAGATTTATCATGAAACCACTATAACCCATACTTACAAAAAGGCGACAGAAGTTTTTTAGCATATCGTAATAGTTCAAATCATTGACAATTTCACGAACACCTAAATCTTGACGAGCTTCTAATTTTGTTCTGTATTCACCCTTTAACCATTTTAAAGCACTGCGGCGAAGAAACTCATCATTTTTAATGTAGCCTTCATAGTATTTAATAACGACAACGCCGAAGTCAAAACCACCAGTTTCAGTAACTTCATTAACGGTTTGCATAATATTTCCCTGAATTAGGTTGAAATATTTCTCGTCTCTAATTTCAGTAATTGGAATATTATTTACCTGTGCTGTTTTTGATACTACTTGTTCAATCCATTTATCAAGTAATGTTGGTAATGCTCCACCTTCAGGTTTAGTTTGTATTGCAATGTTATCCATTATGGTACTATACAAAATTAGTGCTTTACCATCATTTGAATAAAGTCTGTTATCTGGTGTAAAATCAGCATTAGCAACGACAAATTTTTGCTTTGTAGCAACTGTATTTAGCAAATGAAGCATAAAAGATTTTCCTGAACCAAAGTCACCAATCCAGAATTTAACCATGCTGTGACCATTTTTCACATCGTCTAAAGCCTGTGTAAAAGCTTCAATTTCTAATTGTCTGCCAACTGTAATATGTTGAACTCCTATTCTTGGTACAACTCCTCCTGAAAGAGAATTTATAATAGCTGTTGCCTCTTTTGCTTTAATTTTTAATGCCATAATCTATTTTGCAATTTCTTTATAATAAGATTCTTCAATAATGTAATTTTCATCATCTTCTTCAATTAATGCCTCCCCATCTAAATGTTCTTCACAAGCCTCGTTAATGCTATCAATTAATTGATTTTTGAACATTCCATTCGCTGCGGCATATTTATCAACTTCATCTTGATGAATCTCATACGAATTATGTATAATCATTTTTACAAGTTCCTCTTGAACTTGCCCCATGCTAATTTCGGAAATAAATATTGAATTATTTTCCACTGAAGAAATTATTGCTATTTCAATATTTTCCTCAGTTTTATCATCTATTACTATATCAAGCGTTTCTTTTTCTTCAACCAGATATTCATTAAGCAACTCAACTGTACCTTCGTGCTTTTGCTCTACTTCTTGTATTTCGGAACGGTCAAGCTGTATTCGTTTCCTTTTTGGAATGTATATTTTTGAAATTTTATCTAAGGCTGTTTGGATATCATTTGTTGCAATTAAATCTGCAATAATTTCCTTGAAATCCTTGATTTGTTCCTCAGTCTTGAACAACGATTTTTGAACTGTCTTTGTAAGCTCCTTGTTGTCAAACTTTTTCGATTTTAAATCATAATAGATGTACTTTGCATAATATTTTAATGATTGAACATTATCATATTTGGAAATAAACTTCGAAGCTTGATAAAAAATATTTTCAATATTTGGATTCTTCTGGTTCGTTTCTTCTATATGTATAACTCCACCAATAAAACTTCTAATATCTTCTTGTTTATACGCTACTATAAGCTCATCTAATTCAATTCGCCATCTATTGACATTCTGAGTATTCAATTCAATCTGAGTTTCAAGATTAGGTTGTCCAACATTACCTTTTAATTCTTCAATCAAAGTATTAAGCGAGGCTCCAAGTTTGGTCTCAAATTCTTCTGATAAACTTTTATCTGCATATGGAAAAACACCCGATACTTTTCTTTTGTGTCCAAATGACTCACGTACCGAGTTTTCAACTCGTTTAAACATAGTAAGGTAAACTTCCGATTCAGCTCGATTTCCAAAATAGCTTGTGTCGTAATATCCCCAATCAGAATCCATTTTGGCATAGATAGCTTTCAGCTTCTCTTTAAAATAAGTTACTTCTTTGGCAAAGGTGGTTTCTTGTTTTTTTAATTGCTTTTCAAGTTCTTTCAATATAGTTACAAATTGCATAATTGTGGCAATGCAACATCCCTCAATAGAAAGAAACACATTTGTTGGATTGTAGAATTTATTTAACCATATAACTTCTTGTTTGTTAAGACCTAATTTATCTTTGTATTGATTTCCAAGCTTGTATAAATCAGGATTATAATCGGAATAACCATGTTCAAATTGATAGTTTGGTTCTTCTAAGTCTTTTAACTTATCAACGGAATATGAATCACTTCTCTTTCTTAATTCATCTTGAAGAGAACGTAAAGAATAGCTTCTGGTTTTCGGACAAATAGAAGCCAACAATTTAAACTGTTCATCAAGCAGTTTTATGTCTCGATGACCCTGATACTCATTCAGAAAATCAAAATACAGTATGAACGCATAATTTGTGCTTCCTTGAATATCAACATATTCGCCATTAGCGACATGGTTCTTAAAGTAAGTATAAAACTGCTTTTGTGCCTTAGTTGCATGCTTTATTTCATCGTATGAATAAACATAAGTATGTCCCCAATAAGGTGGTTGTGTATCCGAAGCGATGTCATTAATATTATGTTCTACTGACAAGTCTAGGTTTTCAGAATTTATATCAATAATAGTATTATCAACCTCAATTTTTGCTCTTTCATTTTCTGGTAATGCAACTTGTCCGTTATAAATATATTCTTGCATTGAATAATCCTCAGGGTACTCTGAGTTTGCAAATTGTTTGATTTCTATATTTGAAGCCTTTTTCATAAAAGCTTTAGACTTTACTTGCTCTTTATATATATACTCTTGCATTGAATAATCATCGGGATATTGTTCCAAAGCAAAGGATAAAACTTCTTTATCTTTCACTTTTGACATATACACTTTTGATTCTGCTTGTTCTTTGTAAACATATTCTTGCATTGAGAAATCATCAGGATATTTACCTTGTGCAAATTCAATCAATTCTACATCGTTCGCTGATTTCATAAATTTTTTAGAATCAATTTGCTCATTGTAAACATACTTTTGCATTTCTATGTCATTTGGGTAAGCCTTTTTTGCAAAATTTTGTGTTTCAGTATCGACTTCTTCCTCATTAAGTCCATTATTTTCTTGTTTTTCTATCTCCTGTATCGAAACAAGCTCTTCAATTCTTGAATATGCATGAGATATGTTATGCGTTCGATGAAGCTCTTTCTGTATATCTAAGAATTCTAAATGCTGTTGAGCAGTTTCAAATAATAAATCTTCAATCCTTTTAGGTAGTTTTTTTAACTGATAATTTTTAGTTATTTCATCAAAATAGATATATTTCGCATAGAGTTTTAAAGCAATTTCTTTATCTATATGGGCTATGAACTTTGAAGCTTCAAAAAATATATTTCCAATAAATGGATTCTCCTTATTTGTTTTTTCAAGTTTTAAAAGTCCATTAAGGAATACTTGTTTTTTTTCTACTTCAAATTGTTTAATTAGTTCATCAAATTCAATCTTCCATCTATTTTTATTTTTTTTATTTAGCTCAATTTGTGTATCGTTATCGGGTTCTGGTATTTGGGGCTTAATCTTATTCAACGCTTCAACTGCCAAACTGCCAATTTTTGTATTGAATTCATTCTCAAGTATTAATGGCAAGTATTTGAATTCCTCTTTTAGTTCTTTTCGATAACCATATACTTTTCTAACAGCATTTTCAGCTTTCTTGAAAAGATTGTTGTGAGCTTCATTTTCAATTTCTTTATATATTGTATTACCTTCATATTTATCCCAATCAAAACTACCGTTTCCTGATTCTTTAAAATCCTTAATAACAAGCTGTTCTAATCTTTTGAGTTCCTTTTGTAAAGTAGAGTTACCACCTATGAACATTTCGGTTATTTTATATAATAACTGTATATAAGTATTTAGAACATGAACGATACAGCCATTCATCAATAAAAATTCATTCGGCTTAACTTTAACCTTATTCAACCAATCAACCTCTTGCATATTTAGACCAAGTTCTTTTTGGTAAATATTACCATATCCGGTTAGCTTTCCATTTTGCCTAATGTCATTTTCTAGTCCGGATTTCTTCACTATTGTGAGATTTTCCATATAATTCTTATTTTGGGTTTGAACTATAGAGGGTTCTTGTTTAGCAAAAGTTATATTATTCGTATTACTCTCAAGGTTTGACTTAGGTAATAGTTTTGAAGTTTTAATTATTGAGCTTTTCCCCCAATTGTAATTATCGTTAAATTTATTCTCATGCATTAAAGCCAATTTAATAAAGTCAATTAGACCAATAAATGATGGAATAAATGTCCAACAAAATAGTATTGAGTAAGTGCCTTTATTTGTTTCACCCAAATAAAACTTTTGAAATCCGAATGCGCCAAAGAAAAATGATAGAATAGTTGCAGTTGACTTGTGTCGATATTTTTTACCTAATTTATAAAGAATAATTGTTGTTATTAAAACAAATAATAGACAAACCAAAAATATAATATATCCGCTATTACTTTCTGATTCTATCTTTTTTATAACCTCTATTTTTTGAAGGTGTTGTTTTGCTGAATATCCAATTTTGTTTTGATATTGAATTTTCACCCAATAGTTGCTAGAGCTCTCAAGTAGCTTAACTGTATCACCTTTTTCTAAAACTTTGATTGATTTATAATTCTTTCCTGCACCACTTCTTAAATTTAAGTCTACTTTTGTTATATAAGAATCTTGTGCTATTGTTATATATGAAACAAAAAGCAATACAAAAAAAGCAGTAAATTTCACAAAATACTTCGTGCAAATATCACGTTCCGATAAGCTCTTTTTGTCAATCATGTTGGTGATTGTTGATTAGTTTTATGGTGGATTTATTCACCACCATAAAACTAACCATTATATGATAAAATAAAAACATAAATGTGCTTAAACATATTTATGTTTTTATGACATTTAATATTTAAAATTCTGCTGAGAAAATTTGATTCTTGTAATTCAATATAAGTGTAATAGATTATATTTAAGTATAGTGTCGGGTGTCTTTTTAATTGATAGTTTTGGTATCTGATTTGGGGGCTTTTTGGTTACTATTAACTGTTGGTAATTAATAGTATTTAAATGCAAAAAGCCCATAAATACTAATATTTATGAGCTTTTATTATCAATTGTTAATTCTTTCAGTGGAGCTGCCGGGACTCGAACCCGGGTCCAAACAAGGAGACCATACGCTTTCTACATGATTAGCTCTGACTTAATTTTCGAGTACTAACAGGATCAAAGCCACCGATTAATACCTTATCTCCTTAATTTCGTAAGTGTTGCGGAGTAAAACACAAACTAGTTCCTAATTTATAGCATCTCCGATTCGGTTAGCCTAAGAACAGCAGCTTCCGGGAGATGTCTTGTTTCAGTTCCTAGAACCGAAATGATCCCGATAAATCGGGACTGCTTAATTTACTAAACTTCAATTAAGCGGCAAGAGCGTAATTATTTTCGCCAATTATAAATTGTGTGCCTGAGTTTAACGAGCCAGATTCACTACGCTCGGCATGCTTACATACATCCTCGTCTTGCTGTCAAAACCAAATCAACCCCTCAAAGAACAATTCTCAGACTAAGTCTGAAAAGTGTGCAAAGATACTATTTATTATAACAATTAGCAATTGTATATTAAACAATGAATAACACATATTTATTCGTAAATAAATTGTCTTATATAAATCAAAAAAACTCATGCTTTCAAATTGTAATGGCCATTTAAATGCCTTCTGGTTATGAATAGTTAAGAGTGTTTTGTTCTGAAATACAAGAGGTTGCAACCCTATTCTGAATATTACTGCCACGAGTAGTCGTGTTATATATGGGATTAAACAAACTGCAGTAAGTAAAAAAAGTATTTTTTACTTACTGTTTTTAATCACACGTTTAATACCCATTCTTTTGAATGGTTTTATTAAATTCGCAAAAGCTTTGAATAAAGCCTAATAAATACAACTATTATTCTGATCCTATGGATCACTAAATAAACACTATTATGACTATAAATAAACGCATCGGAATTATCCGGGAAACTAAAAATCCACCTGATAAAAGAGTACCTATTACACCTGCTCAAGTAATAACAATAAATGAAAAATTTCCGGATGTAAAAGTGTGCGCCGAACCCAGTGAATTACGTTGTTATACCGATGAGGAATACACATATTTAGATGTTGACATGACCTGTGATATGGCAAGCTGTGATATCTTAATGGGTGTTAAAGAGGTTAAAATAGAAGCATTAATTCCTAATAAAACCTATTTGTTTTTTTCTCATGTGGCAAAAAAACAACCTTACAATAGAGATTTATTAAAAAGTGTATTGGAGAAAAATATTACATTAATAGATTATGAGTATTTAACGCGTCCCGATGGAAGTAGAATTGTAGCTTTTGGTCGCTGGGCTGGAATAGTTGGTGCTTATAACGCTTTGCGCGCCCGTGGAGATAGAACCAATAATTTTTCATTAAAACCAGCACACCAATGTCACGATATGGAGGAGATGTTTGCTGGATTAAAAAAGATTTCGTTAAAATCGAAAAAGATTTTAGTAACCGGCGGTGGTCGAGTTGCCAATGGTGCTATGGAAACCTTGAATGTTTTAAATTTAAAAAAGGTTACATCTAAAGAATTTTTAACAAAAGAATTTGATGAAGCAGTAGTATGTCAAATAGAACCGAACCATTATGTAAAACGCAAAGATGGTCAGCTTTTCGATATGAAACACTTTTTTGCAAATCCCGAAGCTTACGAATCAAACTTTAAACAATATACAAAGGTTGCCGATATTTTTATTGCTTGTCATTTTTGGGATGATAAATCACCAAAATTTATTACAAAGGAAGATTATTTAGACCCTGATTTTAATATTTCAGTAATTGCCGACGTAAGTTGTGATATTGCTGATCCCATTGCATCTACCTTGCGACCTTCGACCATTGCTGATCCATTTTATGGCTACAATCCGCAAAAAGGAATAGAAGAGCCTGCATTTACTAGGCCAACAAATGTTACCGTAATGGCAGTTGATAATTTACCTGGCGAATTGCCTCGTGATGCATCGCGTGATTTTGGTAAAGATATAATTGATCGTGTATTACCGGCTTTATTGGGTGACGACGACGACGGAATAATTGAACGAGCTACTATTGCAATAGATGGAAAACTAACACCAAAATATGCCTATTTGCAGAATTATGTAGATGGGAAGGAATAAAAAACAAAATAAAAAAAGCGGCAGATGCCGCTTTTTTATTTTAGTTAAACATTAACATAATCATCATATTATCAATATATTATAATCAATATATCAATAGTAATTATTTTTTGTAAAAAAAGCGACTTGGTAGTCTCATTTATTTGATTTATATTAGCGACCATATAGTCGCTTAATTTGTTTATATGGCATTGCAAACATTTTTAAATCTAAAGGACGAGAGACAAGAAGAGATTCTGGAAATCTGTTACAAAGAATTTGCCTTAAAGGGATACGATAGTGCTTCCTTATCGGATATAGTAAAGACTTGTGCTTTGGCAAAAGGTTCTTTCTATAGATATTTTGCAAGTAAAAAAGAACTTTATACCTTTTTATTAGAAAAAGCAAAAAACAAACGCCTGTCTAATCTACATGAATTAATTCTAAATCCTGAAATCGATTTTTTTGAATTGATCAAACTTAATTTTCTTGAAAAAGTACAGTTCGATTTAGATTTTCCTTCTATTGGAGGCTTTTTGTACAAGGTTATGCACGAAAAAGATAACAATGAAATAGCTGATATTATTCAACACTTGTATGATTCGGTGTTGATGCAAACCAAACAAATAATTACCATTGATAAATATAGAAATCAGTTGCTTGATCTGGATTTGGATATGATGACTTTTCAAATTTTTCACATGCAATTATGGTTGTACGATTATGTGGCAAAAAAATTTAATTTGAATTATGAAGAAAATATTAAGTCAGGGAAACCCATTTTAAATATATCAAAAACCGATCTGGAAAATATAATTAATCAATCGGTAAGCATGCTCAAGAGTGGTATTTCAAAATAAGAAAAGATGATTACAGTTAAAAATTTACATTTTGCCTATCCAAAACAAACTCAAGATACCATTAAAGGTATCAGTTTTGATATTGAAAAAGGAGA
>JAEINW010000176.1 GCA_016342715.1 Salinivirgaceae bacterium
TTTGTTGCAGAAATCAATAAAAAAAACTGGCAGGGTTTCATCGGAATAACTGGCAGGGTATCATCGGAATATCAACTGTAATCGTGGAAGGAGTTTGTGGTAATGTAAATGGAATAAGTGGTACAGCTCGTCTTAATCCAAAAGACTTTAATTACATTCAAAGCGGTAATTATTTTGAAATCAACTGTGCTTTTGCAAAAAACTGTGGGCAAGGTGGATATTTGACAGTTCAAGCAAATGAAGAGACTATTAAGATTGAGGAATATGTAGTTGATACTGGTGAAGTATTAACGTGTCAAGATTATGACGAATTTTCGTTAACTTTTCCATTGCCTTTATATGGCGATTTTAATATAAACATAAGTGGATTTGATACAATTATAAGTGGTTTGACTATTGTTAAAGATATAGTAAATCAGAATATTAGAATTTATCCTAATCCTTTTAATGATTATATAACTGTTGATATAGTAGATGAGATTGAATGTAAATCATATAAAATAATCGATTTGCAAGGTCAAACTAAAAGTATAGGATATTTGGCAAAGGATAAATATTCTATAGATTTATCGATGCTAGCCAATGGAATTTATTTTATTAAAATACAAGACAGCCATACAAAAGAAACGTTAAAAATAGATAGGATTATAAAAAAATAACGCAAGCTAATACATGCTTATAAAAATTATGGTTTATGTGCGATTGTAACCTTGATTCGTATTTGAAAGCCCTCAAATTAATTCTTAGTAGTAGAATAATATTTGCTAAATTGGCACTCGAACCTTTAGCTCACGAGCGCAATAAAATATTATTATATTTGTGAGTAAAATTGATTTGCTATGAAGGTTACTAAAATGCCACAAGCTATTAATACCGTACTATTCTTAAGTAAATCTATGTGCACTATTAACCCAGAGATGAATTAAACAGATAATACGACATGAGAAATACAATATTATTATTTCTAAGCTTAATAATTATAGTTAGCTGCGAAAAGGAAAGAAATAATTCTCCTAAACTAGGAGATATAGTTGTTACTGTCTGGCAAGATGGTAGTTATGTTGCAAATGCTCTAGTTTATACCAAGCCAGAAACTAGCAAAGCATTTACTGATGAATTTGGTTCAGTTCTACTACAAGATATAAAGAGTGGAAATTATGAGGTATTTGCTAAGGTCGAAACTATTGGTTCTGGGAAAGCTATTGTTACAGTAAAGGCTAATGAATTAAATGAGATTACAATCGAGATTGTTGAAGATGTTTATTATGGAGAAGAACCATCAAATATTGAACTTTATAAACCAATAAAGGAGAATGAAGCAGTAAAACTTATTTGGAGTAAATACACCGATGATAATTTTTCTAAATATGAAATATATCGTTCGGTTGAGGGATGTTTTGAGGAGTATCTTCAGTTATTGGGTGAAATTAACAATATAAACGACACAGCGTTTTATGATTCAATTCCACCCCTGGAATTTCAGGCATGTTATGCTATAAAGGCTTATGATAATGATAATAACTTTATAATAAGTAATTTATATTCGATTGATTATCCGTCAGGTATGATTTTTAATTTTGTTCCTGATGACATGTTTAAACACCCTACCGAGCAGTTTTTATATTTAGTTGATAATGCAGGATTGAAAATTGTGAAGTATGATTATGTTAACGATACCATTTTAAAGCAAGTTACTCTTCAAGGTGATATTGGTTACTGTGATTTTGGGGATAACGGATTTGGAGTTGAGCTTTATGTTCCTAGTGGTGATGGAAATGTTTATGTATATAGTGGAAATGATTTAAGTTTATCTGCTATGATATCGACAGAGCTTTCTGCTACAAGTGTAGTTATTGATGGTCTTGGACAAGTTATTGTAAGTGTATTACCTTCACCATGGTGGGAAGAACCTATACGTACTTATTCCAGAAGTAACGGAATGAATATTGACGGTGGTGGAGAAAGAGATGAAGAGCGTTTAAGAAAAATCCCTGGAAAAAATGAATATATTTCAATTTCCGAAGGTGTTAGTCCCACAGATATGAATCATTATAAATTTAATGAATCTGGACTATTCATTGAAGAAAATGATGATACCTATCATGGTGATTATTCACTAAATGCTAAGATTTTCAGAATCTCTGAAAATGGAGAATATGCAATTACATCATTTAATGGAGCAGTTTATCTTGCTAATTCTAATATGCCCTATAAAGGAAATTTACAAAATGGAAATCTCAAATACTCTGACTTTGCATTTAGTTCTGATGGTAAAACCATTTACGCTGCAACAAGTAATAGAAAGTCTATTCAAATCGGACATTATCCTTCTCTAATTAGAGATAATGAAATACAATTAAATGGTTATCCTCAGTTAATTCAACGAGATGGAAATAAATTAATTGTATCACTTGTTTCAAAAGAAGATGATTCTATTAATTCAGGAATTGAAGTTGTTGAGATACCATAACAGTGCACAACACATGCTTATAAAAAATACGGCGTTTATGCGATTGTAAACTTGATTCGTATTTGAAAGCCCGCAAATTAATTTACTCACAGCCATAATTTATTTTCAAATATGTTCCCCGAAGGAATCGGGGCAGGCTGTGAGTAATAGTTCATAAGGAAAAATTCTTGCTACCTTGCCTACCCTCAGGCAGGGATTAGCGACCAGAAATTAATTTCTTATTAAAGTACTCAAAGCCTTACAAGCCTTTAATACCGTACTTTTAATAGCTTAAAAGTAAAAAACAATAATAATGTACAATACAAGATTGAATTTTGCATGTTTATTAAATCAATAAATTCTTCTTTTGAGGCAAAAGTCCGAATATAAGCTTTGCGATTAAATATAAATTCAAAGCATACTGGGCTATAAAGCGTTGAATGCGCCTCAAACTAGAACAGGTAAGTGACTTACTATCAAATGTATTGGCTGATTTCTCAAAACCAACAGTTTGGACTTTACATAATGCAAACACAAACATGGTAATAAGTTTTAATCTCGATAGATTAACTTTTCCTTGAAAATGTGTATCTAAAATTGATGTGAATTCCCTACTTTTACTTTCGTCATTGATTTTCTTCATTAGAAAAATGAGTGGTTTTATTCTATTAATATATTGTAAATCAACGCTTATTTCAAGCTTTTGATAGCTTAATTTGCTGAAAATATAAAGATTATATTTTTGTCATGGACTAAAAACAATAATATACAAAACCAGTGCTACATTAAAAAAAAAAGCAAAACAATGACTAAAGAAAAACCTTGGGCTTGCTCAAGAACAATTGTTGTCGAATTTTATAAAAAAAGAACTCAAATCATGAAAGAACTCAAATCATTTTTTTTATTATTATTTTCCTGTTTTTTTGTTTTTGTTGTAACAGCACAAAACAAAGAAATAGACAGCCTTGAAAATCTGTTGGTAAACCACCCCGAAAACGATACGGTAAAAATAAACCTGTTAAATGAAATGGCAAAAAAATATCTCAGCATTGATTTGGACAGAACCCTGCAATATGCTACTCAAGCTGACAGTTTGAGTGAACTTATCAATTTTAAAAAAGGAAAATCTATAAGTTTGCAACTTGTTGGCAATTATTGTTTTTACAAACAGAACGTTCCGAAAGCTCTGGAAAATTATCTGCAAGCATTAAAAATAGGTAAAGAAATTAAAGATAAAAGCGTAATTTCATACTGCTACAATTATACCGGAAATATTTATCTTTCAACGGGTGATTATACCAAGGCATTAGAATTTTACCAAAAGGCTTTAAAAGTTTTTAAAGAAATTGATGATGAAATTGGAATTTCAGGTATTTATAACAACCTGGGAAACATCTACTATATGCAAGGCGATTACCCTAAAACATTGGAGTATTTTCAAAAAGCACTGAAAATTTTTGAAGAACTCAATAATAAAATTGGAATTTCGGGAAGCTACAATAACATGGGTGTTGTTTCCGACGAGCAGGGCAATTACACCAAAGCTTTGGAATATTATAAAAAGGCGTTAGTAATACGTAAAGAACTTGATGATAAATATGGAATATCAGATATTTATACAAATATTGGTAATATTTATTATGTACGAGAAGATCACGCAAATGCGTTAGAATATTTTCAAAAAGCATTAGAAATAAATAACGAAATTGATAGTAAATACGGAATCTCAATCAGCTACCTTAACATTGGAATAATATATCAGACACTAGACAATTATAATAAATCGATAGAATGTTATCAAAAATCAATTGCAATTGCACGCGAAATAGGCTCGCAAAATATGATTGCCGTGAATAATATTGAATTTTCAGAAGTTTATTTTAAGCTAAAAAACTACATATTAGCTATACAATACGGCGAAAAAGGCTATCGTTTAACCGTTGAATTAGGCGAAAAAGAAAACATAAAAAAAGCTTCTAATATTTTGGCAAAATGTTATGCAGCAACCGGTAATTTCCAAAAAGCGTATTCATATCATGTTGAATACAAAAACCAAAGCGATAGCTTATTTAATGAAAGTAACATACAGAAAATCACGAATCTAGAAAACCAATATGCATTTGATAAAGAAAAAGAAGCCATAGCAACCGAACAAGCCAAAAAAGATATAATACAAGCTGAAGAATTGGAACACCAAAAAGTAGTAAGGAATTCTTTTATAATGGGTTTTATGTTAATGATAGTTTTTGCCTTTGTTATATTCAGAAACTTAGCCCAAAAACGAAAAGCGAATCTTTTACTGGCCGAACAGAAAGAAGAAATAGAAAACCAGTCCGAAGAACTGAAAACAACAAACGACAAATTGATTGAACTCGACCATTTTAAACAAGGCCTTACCAGCATGATTGTGCATGACCTAAAAAACCCACTAAGCGGAATTTTAAATATTTCAAAATCGTATTCGGCTGAAAACCAAGTGGTGCAAATGAAACAAATGGGCAAACAAATGCTGAATATGGTACTCAATATTTTGGATGTAAATAAATTTGAAGATAGTCAAATGATTGTGGCTAAAGCATCGGTATCGCTTGCTCAAATAGCACATGCGGCCATGTTAGGCATTAGTTTTTTGGCTCGACAGAAAAATTTGACTATCAACAATGCTATTTCCCCTACAATAGCTGTAAATGCCGACCGTGAAATTATTGAGCGGGTATTTACCAACTTATTAACCAATGCCATAAAATATACTCCAAATAACGGTAAAATCTCTTTACAAGCTGAAATTACAGATGCAAAACAAAAGTTTGTGAAAATATCGGTTTCCGATACAGGTGATGGAATACCACAAGATAAATTACACCTTGTATTTGCAAAATTTGGCCAAGTATCTGCAAAAAAATCGGGTAGTGTCCGTTCAACGGGTTTGGGACTTACGTTTTGTAAAATGGCAGTTGAAGCCCACAAAGGTGAAATTAATGTAAAATCGGAATTCAGTAAAGGAACAACTTTTTGGTTTACATTACAGACTGCTAACAACAAGCTTGCTCAACAGCTTGAAAAGTCAGTTTTAGAAGGAACGGTTGAAAAGGTTTCGCTAAATGCAGACGAAAAGGAAATACTTATACCGTACATTGCGCAATTTGAAAAAACAGAAATTTACAAAATGCTTGAGCTACGAAAAATATTACGGCAAATTACAACTGATAACGTCAATATACAAAAATGGAAAAGCGAAATCAGAAATGCAATAGGTAGTGGCAATCAGGAAAGATATGATGAATTATTAAATATTTAGAACCATGCAAAACCCTAAAATATTAATTGTAGATGATGAAATGGTGCATTTAGATGCAATTATTGATGTGCTAGAAAATGAGGTTTGTAACTACGGAGTGTTTTCGGCATTTAACGGAAAAACGGCCTTAGAAATTGCAAAAAAAGAAATGCCCAACTTAATAATTTCGGATTGGGAAATGCCCGAAATGAATGGGATTGAACTAATAAAACACTTGAAAAGCGAAACAAAAACCGCTAACATTCCGATAATAATGTCAACTGGCGTGATGCTTACCTCCGAGCATCTGAAAATAGCTCTGGAAGCCGGTGCTATAGACTTTATTCGAAAACCTATTGATGAAGTAGAATTGCTAGCTCGCGTAAATTCGGCCATTCTGCTTTTCGAAGAAATGAGAAAAAACTTTGAATTGGAAACTGAATTATTACGAAAAAACAAAGAACAGGCTGAGCTGGAGGTTATTGAAAACAAACAAGCACTGGCAAAACTAACCCTGCGTATTATTCAAAACAACGAACTCAACGATCGTCTGTTCGATGAATTGAACCAAATTGTCCCAAACTGCAACGAGAAAGGCAAGAAAGCAGTCAGCAGGGTAATCTCAAGCTTTAAAACCGACTCCAAAAATATAAACTGGCAGGAATTTGACCTGCTGTTTGAACAAGTACACCACAACTTTTACGAAAACCTAAATAAACATTTTTCCGACCTTTCTCTGAATGAACGGAAATTGTGCGTTTTTTATAAACTGAACCTTAATTCAAAAGAAATCTGTTCACTTACTCTTCAATCAGAAAATACACTAAAAAAAGCAAGGGCAAGGCTAAGAAAAAAACTTAACCTTTCGGCCAACGAATCGCTTCACCAGTTTTTACAACAATTTGTGTAAAAATAAAAAATTGTCCGCTACATGGTGTTACCAAATAAACAAAACCATGTAGCGGACTAAAAACTATTATTCCTTTATTCTTCATTTTATTAAGTGGTAATTATTTATTCCTCATTAATAAACTGTACCCTTTTTGTACCCTCTCTGTTACCCTTTTTGTACCCCTGCTTTTTTTGACCCCCTTGCTGTATAGCAATATCTTTGTGTTATCTAATTAATAGAAAAATTTCACGCAAAATATTGATGTGATATGAAAAACAAAAATATACCTAAAAATACAGAAGGCAATGGCAATCTGAAAAGTGCATTGCTGAAAATATTGACAGATCTCAATGTAGAACTTCCATACAACATGAGTACCCTTAAAATAGATACCGATGAAAAAGAAAAAGAAAACATTGAACTTGAAAATATTAAAAACGAAGAATAAATACAACAAAAGGAAAAGAGCCGAAAATCCTGATAAAACAAAGTAGGCATAAATTTGAAATTTTTATAATATGAAGAATTTAACATTAAAAAAATGGGTGTTAATACTCGCTTTCCTATTTGCAGGACTAAATGTATGGTCGCAAGGAAACACAATTAGTTTTAATGGAACTGACAATTATATTGACTGCGGTACTGCTACAGAGTTAAATATGACCGGAGATTTAACTATGGAGCTATGGATAAATCCTGATGAAGTTGTATGGCATAGAGTTCTGCATAAGGGAGACTGGAAAGGTTATGGAATACAGTTAAGTAGTAGAGGTAATATAATTTTTTATATGAATGGTGCATATAAATTAAGTTCTCCAAACAATACTTATGAAGCAGGAAAGTGGCAACATATAGCATTTACATTTAATACCACAACTAATGTTTTGAATTGTTACTACAACGGTAAGCTTGTTGCCGACAAATATTCTGATGTAACATATGATCCGTCAAATGGAAACTTTTTAATAGCAAAAGAACGTGACACTTATTTCAAAGGACAATTAGATGAGGTTCGAATTTGGAATACAGAACGAACAAAAGAAGAAATACAAGCAAATATGTATAACGTTATTGCTAATCCCTCTTCTGAAACAAATCTTAAGGCATATTATCAATTTAATGAAACTACCGGTACTATACTTGCAGATCAGTCTGTAAACTCAAATAATGGAACACTAACAAACATGACAGGCTCAGAATGGGCAGAAAGTTATGCAATGGTAGTTCCAATTCAAACAGAAGCAACAAACAATTTTGAAACAAGTTTTACTGCTAATTGGACTGCTCCCGAAATTGGAACAGTTGAAAATTATATACTTGATGTGTCTTTTAATTCAACTTTCACAACGTTTGTTAGTGGTTATGAAGGACTAAACGCAGGAAATGTTCTTAGCTATGATGTTACAGGACTTACCGAAGGAAACACATATTTTTATAGAGTAAAAGCCGAAAAATCAAGTGTTACAGGAACAGGCGGAATGTATAGAGATGATATTGCTGTTACAATACTTCCTCCTCCTTTACCACCAATGCAGCTCGTTTTCACCACCACTGATGCAAACCAAAGTATTGAACTTCCACTTTACGGCACAGTAAACTGTACCGTAGATTGGGGCGATCTTTCAGCTACCGAAGATTTCACAACAACAGGCAACAAACCTCATACTTTTGCTGCTGCCGGAACATA
The DNA here is from genome assembly GCA_016342715.1 of Salinivirgaceae bacterium. Classification (GTDB taxonomy): domain Bacteria; phylum Bacteroidota; class Bacteroidia; order Bacteroidales; family SZUA-534; genus JAEINW01. The sequence continues at coordinate 8,306 of JAEINW010000176.1, forward strand.
TACCGTGGAAATTAGTGGTTCACTCGAACAATTTGGCAACAGGTGGAACGGCTGGTCGGGTGCTGGATATCTTACCCAAGTAATAGATTTTGGCAATATTGGCTTAGAATCTCTTTTTGGGGCATTTATGCAAGCTAATAATTTAATAAGTGTTCCTTCTACACTTCCAACAACTGTAATAAATTTACAAGATGCTTTTAGGCTAATTACTCAATCTTCCATTACAAATCTCAATTTATGGGATGTAAGCAATGTTACCAATTTGTCTAGGGTGTTTTTTCAGTCGGTAAATTTCAATCAAGATATTTCAGATTGGAATGTAAGCAGTGCAACAAATATGAATAATCTATTCTGGCGAGCTCATACTTTTAACCAAGACATCAGCAACTGGAACGTAAGCAACGTTACAAATATGTCTTATATGTTTGAAGGTGCAACCGCTTTCGACCAAGATCTTAGTTTATGGCAAATTGGAGCAGTTACAACTATGAGTGGAATGTTCGAAGGTGTTACCCTTTCCACCGCCAACTACGATGCAATACTTTTAAATTGGACACAACAAAGCGTGCAAAGTGATGTAACTTTCTCAGGCGGTAGCAGCCAGTATTCAGCCGGCGCAGCCGCTTCCGCACGCCAAAACCTGATAGATTCATATTCATGGGTAATTACCGATGGTGGAGAAGCTCCTCTATTTTCAGGAGGTGAAGGTACGGAAGCAGATCCTTACCAAATTGAAACTTTAGCCGACTTACAATTTCTTTCAGAAAACTCTGAATACTGGGCAACAGATTTATACTTTAAACAAACAGCTGATATTGATGCTTCGGCTACAAGCACGTGGAATAGCGATGGTTCAGGCGATTATTATAGCTTTTCACCTATAGGAAACAGCACCACTACTTTTCAAAGTAATTACAATGGGCAGGAACATAATATTTCCGAATTGTCTGTTAACCGCCCATCAACAGATAATATTGGACTGTTTGGTTATATTAGTGGAGCTGCAATTAAAAACTTAGATTTAATAAATACACAAATAGAAGGTCATGAAGCCACGGGTGCCCTTGTTGGTCACTCTAGCGGAAATCCTAGCACTATTACAAATTGTTTTTCCTCAGGAAACGTAAATGGATATAACAAAACAGGTGGTCTTATTGGACATAAATCTTGTTCAGGAACTATTAGTTCTTGTCATAGCAATTGCGAGGTTACTTCTACCGTTAATGCAGGAGGCTTTGTTGGCGCAAATTGGTCTAGCGGTATAATTGAATACTGTTATGCAACAGGAGATGTTAGTACTACTTCTGCTATAGCAGGCGGTTTTGTTGGAGAGATATATAATTCTGGAACAACTATTAGAAATTGCTATGCAACAGGTGAAGTTACTTCTCCATCCGACTATGGCGCATTTTTAGGATATGGCTATTCAAATACTGTTATTGATAAATGCTATAGTATTGGCACATGTTTAGGAGATGGATTTTCCGGAAATAATGTTTCAACTATTACTAATTCATTTTTCTTAGTTACCTCAGGACCTGACAATAGTGACGCAACGTCTAAAACAGATGAAGAAATGAAAGACGTTTGCACATTTTTCAATTCAGATTGGGATTTTCCAATTACATGGACAATAAGTAGTGACAATAGTGGCTACCCTGCATTAGCATGGCAAGGATACACGAACACAACTGTTTGTTCCATTCCCATGCAACTCGTATTCACCACCACTGCCGCAAGCCAAAGCATTGAACTGCCACTCTATGGAACCGTAGATTGCACCGTAGATTGGGGCGATCTTTCAGCTACCGAAGATTTCACAACAACAGGCGACAAAACGCATACTTTTGCCTCGGCAGGTACTTATACAGTAAGCATTAGTGGTACTTTAGAGCAATTTGGTTTTGATATAACAGGAAATGAACAACTTGATTCATGGACAGGAGTAGAATACTTAAGCCAAGTGCTAAGTTTTGGTGATGTGGGATTAGAAGAACTTGAATGTAGCTTTTCTGATGCAGATAATTTGACAAGCGTTCCTGCAACGCTCCCTTCAACAGTGACCTCATTGTGGGGAGCATTTGGTGGAATTAATCAAGTATCAATTACAAATCTCAACTTATGGGACGTGAGTAATGTAACTGAGATGTACAAAACGTTCTATCAAGCAAGTAATTTTAACCAAGATATTAGTGCTTGGAATGTAAGTAAGGTTACAAATCTGAACCAAACCTTTGCCGAAGCAACTGACTTTAATCAAGATATTAGTTCTTGGGATGTTAGCAAAGTTACAAGTATGTATGGTCTGTTCAGACTTGCAGCATCTTTTAACCAAGATATTAGCAATTGGAATGTTAGTATGGTTACAAATATGGAAGGTATGTTCAATGCTGCAACTACTTTCAATCAAGATATTAATACTAAAGTTGTAAATGCCAGTCAACCCAATGAATATACAGCTTGGGATGTAAGCAATGTTGAAAACATGAAAGGGATGTTTATAGGAAATCTGGATTCTTTTACTCCTAATACATTCAATAAGGATATTAGCAACTGGAATGTAGAAAATGTTACTACTATGTATGTTATGTTTGGTCTTTCAAGATTTAATCAAGATATAAGTTCTTGGAATGTAAGCAAGGTTACAAATATGTTTAGCATGTTCTCATACACACCATTTGACCAAGATCTTAGTTTATGGCAAATTGGTGCAGTTGGCGATATGACTGATATGTTCAATAATGTTACCCTTTCAACCACCAACTACGATGCTATTCTTATAGCTTGGGCAGCACAAACCCTACAAAGCGGTGTGTCTTTAAATGGCGGCAATAGTCAATATACATGTGGAACAGCTGCTAATGCTCGTCAAAACTTAATTGATAACCATAATTGGACAATCACGGATGGTGGTTATACTGATGTAACTGCACCTGTAACACCAACTTTAGCAAGTTTGACAGACGAATGTTCAGTAACTGCAACCG